>JAHFON010000031.1 GCA_023261695.1 Candidatus Moraniibacteriota bacterium | reverse complement strand
TGAGAGAGAACCGCTTCATGTTGTTAAGAGATTATGCGAACAATGGAACTGAAGCGCTTAAAGAAAGGGTTTTTGATCGGGTTTCTGAACTTGATCCAGGAATTACTTCGTGGGCTATCGCAAAGACGAACGAAGAAAAAGCCCCGTGGACTTTAAAGGAGATTGAGGCGAAAGTTTTGCAAAAAATTGAAACCTCGGCAGACTTCAACGCTCTTAATCAAGGACTAAGATTTGCTATCACTAATAAAATTGGGTCTCCAGATACGATTTGGCCAAAACTTCTTCCAAAACATCAGGATAGCATTGTTGAAAATCTGCCAACAATTATTGACGATGCCTCACTTCAACCTATTGCACCACCACAAGCTTATGCAAATCAACTCATGGATGCCGTGGTGGGGAAAATAAAGATCACTCCTGAAACTGATCAAGCTCGCTGGCTTGGCTATATAGTAAAAGGGAAATGGCCATGGATAAATCTGATCAAATATCCTGTTGCTAGTAAGTTTAGAAGTCTAAAGAAATCTAAAAATAGTGATATCAAGCAAGGTTTAGCGAGTACTGAAGAAAGCTGGAAAGAAAAAGAATCCTAATACCATGGGCAGACGATTTTATAGACGTCGTTCACGCGGCATGACAAAACAAGAACGATTCCAGTGGATGGTTGTTGCGGTGATTTTTGTTGTCGGTTTTATCATGTATTTCATCTATGGCTTTTTCGCAAACTGCATTTTTGAATGGCCACCTCGTTGGGATGTCGGTACTTGTTGGAACGAGCAAAAAGCACCAGCCAAATAAAAAGCACTAGAAGACGCAATTTAATTTGCGCCTTAAATATCCCGTTTCCTAAGTTGGTAAGCTGTCGATAACTCAGAGCTTCGCAAACTCCTCGATGTAAGCTAGGGTTTATGGACTCAAAGGTCGATTTGAGTTAAAATATTTTTACAACTAAATAGCAATTATGCAGGCCTAAACCCTCGGAGAAATCCGGCGGCATGGCCGACAAGACCCTTGGAAGATACTGAACCCCACGTTCAGCGACTCTTCCAAGGGCTATACCGGGAAACTGGTGTAGGGCCGCAAGGCCTAGCTAGCGTGGGGCTTAGTGTTTGTGCAAGCCCAACGCCAGCTAACCGCTGGCATTTTGTTTATCTGCCACGGGGTCAACGGATCGAAAAATTAATTGTAAAAAAATTAATAAAAATATGATTTCATTCTTCGCAAAAATATTTTCTGGGATAACAACAGCAATCGTCAGCGTCGCTGTTTCTTTGGGACTGATATCCGCGCCTGTCCAGCCGCCAGCCGCTGTGATCGCTGAGCCGGCACCTATCGTGCAAGAACAATCACTAGACACTCAACTAAATCTCTCTGCCAACTCACAAATAAGCAACATTCCTCAAAAAAATGCGCAGCAGAAAAATTTCGAAATAGTGAAACCCATTCCGCAACAAAAAGCATATTCTCCGGCGCCAAACTCTCCATCGCAGGTACAAATACCAACACCAATCTCTCTGCCTCCACCGCCCACAACAATTTATGTTCCAACCCATATTCCTACTCCAACACAAACGCCCTTGCCAGCTTCCGCGACAATACCGCCACCGATAGTTATCAAACCAGAGATTCTGCGCTTTGAATTAAGCAAGAATATAGCAAAAATTGGAGATGAGCTTACGCTAACTTGGGAGGCAAAAAATGCCATAACCTGTGCCATTAGTGAAACAGATAACATCTCGATCCCTTTTGTTGGGCGCTTACCGAGTGGCTCGCTGACTATAAAATTATCCGAAACAGTAAATCTTAAAATACCGACATTCAAATACTACGCTATTTGTGCAGACAAAGACTGGAATACGACAATAAAGAAATCAACGGTAACAGTGCTTGGTTCAATTGAAATCAAAAATGCTAATGTTTGCAAAACAGATTTACAAACCGACTATATGCTTTACGATCTTCTACAGAACGGAAACATTGACGGCAGGATTTCTATGCGTATTTATTTGGCTGGAGTTAGTGAGCAGCCGGCAGGCAATCCGGAATTAATTGTAAGAACAAGTGATTCGTCGCAAGATAAAACTTTCAAAGAAGGAGCAAATAGTAGCTGTGGATATACTTACGGCGAGTATAATTTTTACACGACCAATGCCGGAGTTTTCCCAATTACTTTTTCTGTGCCATTATTGAACCTCTCAAAGACAATGACTCTAAATATAAAACTTCCAGAAAAACCAACTATTGGATCTACGGGAATTACTGTGTCTACTCCCGAAAAAGAAACCGACTTCCCAATCAGCGAAATTGATAGCATTAGCACCACTTCTAATATTAAGTATTGGTTTCAAGCGTCTAAACCAAACTATCAATACAGCGTGTCTGCGTGGTGCTCAGATAACGATACAGCTCTTACAAAAATAGATATGGTTTCCCGTTTAGAGAAAGACGGCTTGTATTACTATCGTGGGTACTTTGTAAGGGGAGGCCAATTTTCAGGAACGACTACATGCAAATTCGTCAATAGTGCGGATTCTTCAATGACCATTTTTTCCGAAAGCGATCAGATTACTTTCGACGTGAAATAGCCTTTAGAAGTTATCAATCATGTTCCATTCCTTCTCTGATTGTATCGCGTAAGCCCTTACATGAAATACGTTGGCATATCTATTTCGCCCACATAGAAATCCTCAAGATATTTCTTATACCCCGGATCATCCGGACTGGCGAAATGCGCACTCACATGCGCGGGAGCCTCAATGTGGAACTCTTTCATTGATTCTATGAGCGGAATTTGCGGCATGGTATGGCTTGACTCTCCAGGATACCAGCCATATTCTTTTACGTATTTCATGGTTTGCTGGCGATCATAGTGCAGAAAGCTTATGCCCGGCTGCTCACCACCCTGGCCGGACGTTTTTAGGAGATATTCACGTTCCCACACGGACCACGGAACCTTATCCCGCATTTCCTGAACTGCTTCGCGGCTCACAAATCTACCAGGCCACAAATTCTTACCGTTTCTATCAATTAAAGGGTATGCTCGGAAAATACCTCTGATTTTGCCAGCCAGGATATTTTTTCTCAACAGCAAAATTAGTGAATCATAATCAGGCCATGGATCATAGCGAAAAGTACACAGCAGATTTCCGAGAACAATGACCTTTGTCCGATCGCTGCCTAGCGGGATTATTTCGCTTTCAAATCGCTCATGAAGCGCTTTGCTATCCTTTTTGTCTGCAATCGAATCAGAATCTTCCATGTCGTCGCAAATGATAAGGTCCGGCCTGTGCTGCCCGTACTTTAATCCTCGCAAAGACTGCTCGCGGGTAACCGACATGATTTTCGCGCCGTGATAGACAAGCTCGAAGGAGAGCTTATTATCCGGTTCTCCGCTCTCGGTAAACGGACCGAAGTCCTGCCGAAGTAATTCGTTCTCTTCAAGTTCAGATTTAATGTTGGCAAAATGGCTCTTCGCTTGCTCCTGGGTTTTACTCATGATAAGAACGAACTTTTTCTCCGGCTTGCCGAGAATCGACCAAAGCGCGTTGGCGGTATTCATAATGGTTGATTTCCCGGATTCGCGGAATGCCATAATTACGACGAATTTATAATCGTCGTGCTGGATAAGATGGAACATCTCCAAATGAAATGGCGCGAAGGGATGCGCAAAGTGATGCCGGAGATAGAGTAGGCTGAACCAAAGCGGGTGCTCAAACGCTAGACGCTGTCTGATCCGTTGGTTCCCCCTGGCTTGTTCCAGAAGTTGTGGGGTTATTTTCGTCATTGTTGTTTGGTTGGCTAACCCCTTCGGACGCTAAGGATAGGGCTTCAAGGAAGATTTTTTGTTCTTCGGGCGTAAGATCTTCGTGCGCCGCAATCGGCGTGTACTGTTTCGCTTTTGAGCCATAGCGCGGATGGTGATGCTTCAACCACAGAGTTATAGCTGGCATCTTCTTTTCTTTAATCAGAGTAACGATCTGGCCCTCGGAAAGATCATTAATCAGCTCGAAGCCTTGGGCCATCGCATCTTCAACGTGCCGCAGAAATTGCTTATCCTCTTTGCGCCAGCGGTAGTAGGTGGCTCGACCTATGCCAGCTTTTTTACAAGCTACGGCCACGATTGGCGTCTCTTTGAGCGCATCGAAGACCGCCTGTTTGTCTTTTTCCAGCCGTTCCTCAACAGTCAGATTGTTTGGAGTATCATTTTCCATTGATTTTTTGAGCGGTCAGCCCGGTTAGTTTTTCCCACCGGCGTTTTATCACTTCGGCATACGTGGGAACTTTTTCCATTACGAAAGAACGGCGGTTCATTTTAGTTGCGGCAATAAGCGTTGATCCGCTGCCGCCAAATGGTTCGATAATGAGGTCGCCGCGTTTAGTGAGAACTTTTAAATACGGGATAAGGATCTCGATCGGTTTCGTTCCGAATATTATTCCTTGGCCGGAAGACTTTTCATCCGCCGCTTTGTAGTCGATAAAATCAGTTGGACAGTATTTCTTTCCTTTCTCATATTGTTCCCAATGTGGTTTGCCGGACGTGGCAAAAATTGCATTTTCGTATTCACTCTGGAGTAGCTCATCCGCTTCCATCTCAAGATTTAGCGCAACATCGCCCTGAGTTCCTACGAGCGCTATATCGTGTTTATTGAAGAACTTATACTTCGCCGCAAAACCCTGCACGCGATTAGGTAACCTCCACACGATCGTATTGCGGTATTTCCAATGCATCTCAAGTGCGTTCCAAATGGTACGGAGATTCTTCGGATGTTCGAAGATGATTATCGAGAAGTCCGGTTTTTGCGCCTTGGCAACATTCGCCATCCAAAGTTCAGTGAAGTTGTCCGGCAGAATATCGGTCTCAAGATATTTCCGATCCCGCTTCAGTCCGAATCCTTCTGTGGCTTTGCCGCTCCGCTTTTTACCTTTTAGGTAATCCAGAATGTACGGTGGATCGGTGAAGCACATATCGGCTTTCTCTCCGCCCATGAGCTTCTTCATATCTTTCGTAATCGTGCTATCGCCGCACATAAGGCGGCTGCCGTTCAGATCATAGACGTCGCCCTTCTTGATGTTTATCTTTTCAATCTGGAGCTTTCTCAATTCTTTCTCCAAATCAAATTCTTCCGGCGCTTCCTCGGTCGGAAAAATATTATCAAGATCTAATGATGAGAATCCTATATCAGATAGAAAGGATTCATCGAATTTTGCAAGCAGCTCCCAATCGAACTCGCCAGTATTTCGATTTAAACGAATATTCAATTCTTTTTCTTTTTCAATATCGGGAATACTTATGTGTACGACGGGAATCTCCGTATATCCCATTTCCTTCAGCACCGATAGGCGGAAATGGCCGCCGATTACGACACCCTTTCTTTCGGGCGCAGAATTTACGAGAAGCGGATCCACGATACCGAACCGCGCGATACTTTCTTTCAGCTGATTCTCTGCTTCTTTGTCCCATCTTCGTGGATTGTATTCAGCTGGTTTTAAAGTATCGATCGAAACATGTTCAATTTTGATTTCCGAGTTTTTTGTTTTCATGGTTGCTTTTTTATGATTAAGTTTTTAATGTGCATCCATGAAAGCCCTTTTGAGAGTATCGACCTCCAATCAAAAAAGCAGTCATTGCCTATGACTGCCCGTCGATCTCGTTTATTGAGAAAGCGGAAAAGCCATTGGCTTTAACCGCTTTCGGCGGAGGAATGGTGCCATTCCTTCCACAAGGCGAGCCGCTGTCGTTCCCGCGCGGATTTTAACCCGCACATGCGCCTCAACGTGTACTTTTAGTATATCTTATTTCATCAATAGTAAAAGGTTCATTTATCAACAAGTAAAAATCCATGCAAAAACATCTTAAAGATAAGCAGTATTACATCGACCTCTATGACTGCGGCACAGTCGAGCGTTGCCGCCGTCTTATTGAACTCCACTCGAAGCCTAGAAAAAATCCAGTATTGGTAGATGGAAAGGAGCCGCCGAAAGAGTGGGTAGATGCAGCTTCTCAAATGGCCCGCGAATGGAACTTGATGTTTGAGAAAGGTGGCCGCTACATCCATAAAGAGGAAACGATCTCAAAGTGGATTGCCGATGATGAAGAACGGGACAGATATTACGAAGCAGCTCGGGAGACGCAAAATATTCGCTGCCTTAAATGCCGAGCTATGATGCATTTTATTCATAAAGATTTATGGACCGAGCTGAATAAGCCCCATCGAGTTTTGTTTATGTTTGAGTGTCCGAATAAATGCGTCCCGAGAAGGGCGTTTTGGGATAACGGCGACGAATGGATATCAAAGCCCGATCTTTGTCCGAAATGCAGAGGAGAGCTAAAAGTAGATCAAAAAGTGACGGAGGAAAAGTTTATCACGGACTATAAATGCGCATCCTGCGGTTTTACGAAAATCGACGAGCTGGAGCGCACCGCAAATAAAAAAGAGGAGCCGGATCCGAATTTCGAAGCTGATCGGGCAAAATTCTGCCTTTCCAAAGAAGAGGGAGAAAAATGGCGGCAGGAACTTGTAAATATGGAGCAGATGCAAAAACTTGTTGATGAGTTTAAGGAGCGGGATAAAAATAAAGAACTTTACGATAAGGTTGCGGAGCTAAAGAAACTGACGGTTATAGATTTAGGGAAGCTCCTTGCCCCCGCGCTTGAAAAAGACGGCTATGTTCAACTGCAACTAGGAAATCCGGAAATAGATAGGATTGTGGCTGTGCCATTTACGGTCCAAGATTCGAAAAGCGGCCGCGAGAGTCTTGCGAGTGAATACGATTTGAAACGGCTTCTAAAGAAAACTTTGGAGGATACGAACTGGCGGCTTATGAGCGATGGCGCTTCTTATCGTCTTGGAATTTTGAGTGGTCGATTACGAGGATATGAAAATGAAGAAGAATTAGTTAAGCTGGTAAGTAATGGAAAAAACGATGCCGGAAATTAATAAAAAGGCCATTGATAAAGTAATTAAAGACATCCTTATCTTACGCAAGGATTTGCAATTGATCGGCCACAGGGTAACTCCTGACATCGCTGGCTTCTACGGCGAGCTTTTGGCATGGAAAAGGTTAAGAAAGGCATTTGGAACCAAAGACTATGCGATAAAATTCGGTTCAGGACAATCAAAAGCAGATATAATGTTGTGGAAGAAGAATCGGAAAATTAACATTGAGGTAAAGACGTCGCGCTTGAAAGAGGAATGGTTTGGTGTCGGCTATGGGTTCGCCATCAATATTAAAAAATGCAGACTACATCCTTCGCGAAATTTTCAGCACCCAAAACGAGGAAGGGTTGTCGGAGATTTTTGCTACTTTGATTATTTGCTCGCCGTGTTGCTTTCTGAAGATTTACGGAAGGCGAGGTTTTATATCTTTCCGAGACAATTTCTTGAAAAAAATGAGCACCATCTAAGGAATAGGAATAAACGTTTTTCTTCCGCTACGCATAGAATAGTTTTTATAGAAAAAGCTAAAAAAACAGACGAGGTAACAAAATTCGATAAATCTCTTGCAAAAAATAAACGGCAATTTGAAAATGCATGGCATTTAATAAAATAGTATGATTCTTTTTCTGCCAAAAGATATTTGGGAAAACAAGCAAGGGGCTCCTTTTGGGGAGACCCCTTATCCCTTAAAAGTGGGTTACCACACAGGGCAAGATTTCCATACAACCCCGGTTGGCAAAATCCCTGTTATAGCTCCTTGTAACGGATATTTAACAACTTTTCCGTTCTCAAAATCTGCTGGATGGTGGGGGTATTTTAAATTCAATCACAACGGAGAAATATATAGCTTAAAGATTCTCCACATGTATAAACAGATGAAAGATGGGGAATATAAAGCAGAAGATGTTTTTGGTTATTGTGGTGCGACCGGTTTATCAATAACCAAAAAATATGGTAGTTCTTTCATCGGGGAATCTCACGAGGAACAGACCTCTGATAAAGCTGTAGGACACCTACACGTCGAACTCCATAAAGGAGAATTTAAGCACGAAACGAATCAGGTTAAGGAGTTAGCAGATGAACGCATCATCGATCCAATTATTAACTTTGAAAAATGGGTTAATGAGATGCTATCAAAAAACACAGCAAGTCCGGCTGTTTCGGAAAAGCAAGAGGGTCCCATTCAACAATCGAAGACCGTTGATTTTAAGGAGCAAAAAGAGATACGGCAGAAAGAAGAGAAACCCTCAAATTTACAGAGCAAAACAGACAATAGTGTTTGGGTAAAAATAGTAGAGATGTTAAGAGAATGGCTCAAAGTTAAGAAATGAGACAGGGTGCGAGACAGCCTTCCAGTGTCTCATTTGTCTCATTTTTATCTGACCGAGGTGCTTCGATCGCTGGAAAAAGTCCTTAAAATCCCTTATGCTGTCTGCATAGCCCAGTGACCGAGGTGCTTCAAAAGTAGGATTGGAAGAGCCCCAAGAAACGCTTGTGGGGCTTGACTGGCAGAGTTCCAAGACCGTGATGGGGCACAATTTGATATTTTTTCTCGCCGCGCGACCGCCTCAAACGGCGGAAGCATCACCAGCTCTAGCTTTTTCTGGTCCACCATTCTGTTCGAGGTCACAGTTTTCAGAATCTCACGT
>JAHFON010000030.1 GCA_023261695.1 Candidatus Moraniibacteriota bacterium | reverse complement strand
GCGCCCAACCCGTAAAGGTTGGGAAGGCATATTGCGAACTTACGCCTAACTTTTTTGCCGAGTTCCTTAACGAATTCTCTCCCGTTCATCTTAGGCTACTCGCCCAGTCCACCTGTGTCGGTTTGCGGTACGGATGCTCGCATACACACTTTAGAAGATTTTCCTGGCACCTCGCTCCCCCTCCTTAGTCCCGCCGAGGCGGAACGTCGTCAATCTTCATCGGACTCGCGCCGCACGGATTTGCCTGTGCGACATCCTCGAAGACCAAACCCCAATCCAATAAGGGGCGAGAAGTACAGAGATACGTCTCTCCTTCAAATATGCAAGCAGTTGGGGAATATTAACCCCATGTCCATCGACTACGCCTTTCAGCCTCGCCTTAGGACCGACTAACCCTGGGATGATCACCATGGCCCAGGAAACCTTGGACTTTCGATGTGAGGGGCTCTCACCCTCATTGCGGTTACTCATTCCAACATTCTCACTTCCTTACGCTCCACCTCGCCTCACGACGAAACTTCACTGCGTAAGGAACGCTCTCTTACCACTCTATCTTGCGATAGAATCCGTAGCTTCGGTACTGTATTTAGCCCCGTTACATTGTCGGCGCGAAAACTCTAGATTAGTGAGCTGTTACGCACTCTTTAAAGGATGACTGCTTCTAAGCCAACCTCCTAAGTGTCTGAGAGTTTTCACTTCCTTTCCCACTTAATACAGATTTAGGGACCTTAGCTGACGATCTGGGCTGTTCCCCTTTTGAGCTCCGAGCTTAGCCCCGGAGTTCTGACTGCCTTGGTAAATGCCGCGAGTATTTGGAGTTTGGTTGAAAACTCTACGGCAAGCCGCGAATTCTCATCCAGTAACTCTACCCCTCGGACACAATTTACAAGACGCTAGCCCTCAAGCTATTTCAGAGAGAACCAGCTATTACCAAACTCGATTGGAATTTCTCCTCTACACACAAGTCATCCCCTCGTATTGCACAGCGAGTGGGTGCGGGCCTCCACGTGGTTTTACCCACGCTTCACCCTGCTCATATGTAGCTCGTCTGGCTTCGGGTCTAGTCCACGCAACTTATCGCCCTATTCAGGCTCGCTTTCACTCTGTCTCCGGAATTCGTCATCCCTTAGACTTGCTGCGTAAAACTAACTCGTTGGATCGTGCTGCAAAAAGCACGCGGTCACCCCGCCGAAGCGGGGCTCCCACTCTTCGTTAGCATGGAGTTTCAGTTCTATTTCACCTCCCTTTCGGGATACTTTTCACCTTTCCCTCACGGTACTAGTTCACTATCGATCTGAAGCAATATTTAGCCTTGGAAGTTAGTGCTCCCGGATTCAGACAGGGTTTCTCCAGCCCCGTCCTACTTAGGTACCTGTGCATCAGAATGCTGGTGTTTTCGCATACGGGACTATTACCCTCTATGGTCGTTCTTTCCAGAACGCTTTGCTAACACTGCATCGTGACCCCGATCAATCGAGTCCACAAGCCCTGCAACCCCGATGCTAATGCATCGGTTTAGGCTTTTCCGCTTTCGCTCGCCACTACTTACGGAATCTTGATTAATTTATTTTCCTCCTGGTACTAAGATGTTTCAATTCCCAGGGTGCGCTACGGCATCCTATGTATTCAGATGCGGTTTTCCGCCTTCAGGCGGAAGGGTTGCCCCATTCGGAAATCCCCGGATCAAAGCTTGGTTGACAGCTCCCCGAGGCTTATCGCAGTCTCCTACGTCCTTCATCGCTCGCTTCAGTCAAGGCATCCACACCATGCGTTAAGTAACCTTCTTTTTTTTCTTCGGTTAACAGTGAAGAACGCTCCACTGTTTTCTTCGTTGAATTTGCTTGACCTTACATACTAATTGACTATTTCAAAACGACCCGATCGTTTTCCGCCACCAGACGATATATGATCGTTTCAAAAAAGACACAATAAATTGTTAAGGCGCTTGCGCGGAAACAAAAATCTCTCAACGCGGAGAGACTTTTATCTCTTCACAATGCGTTCACTCTTCAATTGGTCAAATCAAGCCCCATCAAGATTAAGTTAAATACCAAACACTTTTTAACCAGTACTTGTCATTCTATCCAACCGTTAAATTCCTGTCAAGCGCCGGCACTTACGCAAAACAAATAGCCGAAAACCAGCCTCTGTACAGGGCTTTATCTGCGATGCTATTTTTGATAGAATAGAAAAACATTATGACACAACTACATTTTCCCAAAGGCTTCTATTGGGGCGCGGCTACATCTTCTCATCAAGTAGAGGGCGGAATGAATAACGATTGGACTAAATGGGAGCTGGATAATGCCGAAAGACTGGCTAAGGGAGCAAGTATAAAATGGACAAAATGGCAACAGGAAAAGTTTCCTGAAATGTTTGATCCGCAAAATTATATTTCAGGAAACGCCGCAGGTCATTATCATCGCTACCAAGAAGATTTTGATATCGCGCAATCACTCGGTCACAACGCGCATCGTTTTTCCATTGAGTGGTCGCGGATTGAGCCGGAAGAAGGAAAATTTGATGAAAAAGAAATTGAGCATTATCGCCAAGTGATTTTCGCGCTCCGCCAACGAAACATAGAACCCTTCGTCACGCTCTGGCATTGGCCTAATCCGATTTGGATCGGAGAAATGGGCGCATGGAAAAACAAAAAAACAGCGAGATATTTTATCAGGTATGCAGAGCGTATTTTTAGCGAATATAAAGACCTTGTGAAATTTTGGATACCGCTCAATGAACCAGGGACCGAGGTATCTCTGGGCTATCTATTCGGCAATCAACCTCCCGGTCTTAAAAGTAAACTTGCCGCCAATAGAGCGTTTAAAAATTTGATGCAAGTTCAGAAAGATATTTATCGGTTAGCTAAGTCTATTTCTCCTGATTTTCAAGTCGGCTGTTCTCATTTTATGTTTGACATAAAACCGAGCGACAGACTTCCTTGGAATATCATAGCCGCCAGAATAATAGATTATTTTGCAAATCACCGATTCTTTAAATCGTTTAGAGAATCGTGTGATTTCTTCGGAATCCAGTATTATCAACCGTTTCATGTAAATTTAAGACTCGGTGGTCATTTTATGGGTCTTTTTGAAAATAAAAAAACCATAGACTGGCACAATGACTTAAACTGGCAAATTTTTCCCGAGGGAATATATAATGTTTTAAAAAAGGCGGCCAAAAATGGGAAGCCTATTTACATTACAGAAAATGGGTTAGCAGACAGTGCGGATGAGCACAGAGAAAAGTTTATAAAAGAACATCTAAAATTTGTCCAAAAGGCGATTGCGGAAGATGTAGACGTCAGAGGATATTTCCATTGGTCACTCATGGATAATTTCGAATTTGTGGAAATGAGAGGTTTCTGGCCGCGGTTCGGACTTGTGGAAATAGATTACAAAACACAAAAGCGCACGATTCGCAAAAGCGCATACGCATACGCCAAAGTCTGTAAAAACAATTTTCTTGAGATAGAATAATTTAACCTTGCCGCTATGCAAATCGGATTCAGCACGGGTTGTTTGTACAAAACGCACGCTAGGCTTGCCCCCACAACTTTTGACGTTTTCCGAAAATTAGGTTGCACGGCCATTGAACTGATGTGTCAATCGCCGGAACTTATATCAGAGATTGAACTGCTCACGCTTGATGACCTGCGTGGCTTTGAACATATTTCCATTCATCTGCCCAAATGCGATTTCGGCCGTACCAATGAAGCGAGCCGCTTTCTTTCCAGAATGGAATCCGTCCATGAAAAACTCGGTTTCAGCGTAGCCGTCCTGCACCCCAATGAAATATCTGATTGGTCTTTTCTGCGAAAAACCACTCTCCCTATCGCGATTGAGAATATGGACGCCGGAAAAAAAAGCTGTAAAACCGTAGAAGATATGCAAAAAGTTTTTGAAAGTATTGATGTCAAGATGATCTTCGATGTCGCGCACGTATTTGACAACGATCCAACGATGCAACTTGGAAAAAGCCTCGTGGCCGCTTTTAGTGAGAGGATTTGCGAAATTCATGTCAGCGGCTACAACTACCGCGAGCTCCACGATCCTATCCACCTTTCCCGACAAAATGAAATTCTTGATATCATACCCTCAACATCGCTTCCTATCATTATAGAAAGCTGTTGTCTCAACGAAGACGAAGTAAAAAAAGAGTTTGACTATATTTCTTCGTACTTGCAGGAGAAATAAAAAAAAGCGACGACACCTTATATGAGCGTGTCGTCGCGCAGCCTATGCGGCGGTTACCGCGTCGCCTTTTGTCTGTACCCGTTCGACTTTCTTGATTATCCTAATTTTATTTTTTACTTCCTTTTCGCATCTTTAGCCGTCCTTGACCAGAACCCACCCATTCACGGACGGCGACAAAGAACTCCCCATGAAATTGCGGAAAATATGAAAAAGGTGCTAGATTATAAATGCGACATCCAACTGAATAGGGTCTGCCTTTTTGCAAGGTGGGTTGCGTTTGAAGAGGGCAATCCTACTTAAAACAATTGGGCATAACCTGCTTAGTTGGGTGTCGCAACCAGCGGGTTGTCTTTTTATTAGAAAGCTAATTAGTAGTATTCAAAAAAATATATGTTAACATTTGGCATAATTGTAGGCTGGATTGTATTTATCGCTATTGCATTTTTGCTGATAAAAAAATTGCCTCGCAAAAAATTAATGCCAGAAGAAATTAATAAAAATCAAAATGAATCAGAAAAATCATGGAGATTATTCGGATATGTTCTAATTTTAGGAAGTGCTGGGTCTTTGATTTTCCCTTCTACTATTAACCTTCCTTGGATAGTCAGAATTATTCTGTTTTTATTCGGCCTTATTTTAGCATTAGTCCCAAACAAAAAATTGAGTGAAATAAAAATATTTAATCGCTTTTATCGTAAGGATGATCACAACCAGTAGGGTTGCCTTTTTTAAATTACCAACAATTATAGGATCAAATAAACTATGGGAACATATGTTTGGAGAAGCTGTCCTAAATGTGGCTATAAAATTGAATACGACAGAAATTTATTTAAGGCCATATCTATTTCTCAACACTTATAAAGGAATTGAATATGCATATAAATTTCAAACGAAAAATGACACAATATATAAGAAGGGCGTCGTATTCATGGATGAAAAACGGGCTATAGATGTTTCAATTATTTATGGGGAAAAATACAATGAAGCAGCAGAAAAAAGTTTGATGATTATTTAAAATTATTCTCTTTAGTAGTTAATTAAAATTCTATGAATGAAAATCAATTTAAAATTTTTAGAAAATGGCGCGAAAATAAACGCGAAAATGATTTGATTAAATTGCGAAATGATCTCGCCAGAAATGGAGGCGCCATCGGAACCGAGCGTGAAAATGCTGAAAAAATTTTGAAAGACGAATGTGATTCTGAAATTAAAATGGAAGAAGAAAAGATGAAGGAATACGAAAAAGAAAAGAATGATCAAAAACGCGAAAGAATGAATTTTATTTGGACTAACACAATTTTAGCAGTAGTTGCGCTTCTGTCTTTGTTATTGCAAGTATTAAATCACTTTTAAATTATTCGGCGAAAATATAGGATGTTCCACTTTCCGCCGTTCCGAATTCTCGGAGAACTCTCATCCAAAGGCGGACAGGCAAAACGAAAAAATTTTCTCCCTTTTGGTTGTATAATTTGTAGCCCTAAGGGAGTCCTCTTCCTCCGTCGCTTCGCCGGAGGCTTCGCTTCTCCTCCAGAGCCTGGGTCATCTAAAACGCAAAGCAGTTTGCGTTTTATCTGTACCCTTCGACTCACCTGATTATACTAATTATAAAAACACCACTCTCAAGAGAGTGGTGTTTTTATAATTAGCGTAGCCCTAAGGGGAGTCGAACCCCTCTTAACGGCTTGAAAAGCCGCTGTCCTAGCCGATAGACGATAGGGCCATTTATCCTAAATCCTGTCCTAATTTTATTTTTACTTCCTTTTCGTATACATCCTACCCTATCGGCGAGCCGATACCTGCCTGCCGGCAGGCAGGGACGATGGGGCCTTTTATAAGAAAAAAGGCAAAATGGAAACAAACAAAAAAGCAGAACCAACTGCGAGAATATTATAACAAAAACCCAATAAAAGGCAAAAGTGCCGTCATCATAAGTTCCGCTCTCCAGAAACATCGTGACGATAGATACGTTTTCGAATGACAAAAAACCAAAGATACAAACCTGTGAGCAGGATAACGTTCGGAATGAAGATAACCGGATGACTCCACGGGATGCCGCTGATATGAAAGTCAGAAAACGGCCACAAAAATGGAGTGGGGAAAAAGCTATTGGAATGCGTCGGAATATCCACAAGGATATGCAGTCCCCACGCAAACATTTCCCAAAACGGCCTCCTTCGTATCAGCCACACAAGACCAAACGCCATACCGAAAACTATCAGGCTATGAGTGATATGGTAAAGTGAATGCACATATTGCGGTATGGCGCTGGGATCCGGCGGACCCAAAGACCAGTCCGGTCCGGAAACTATCCCGAGCCAATACAGTGGAGCAAAAACCCCGAAAGAAAAAAGATCCGGAGCGATGCCAAAAAAGAATGCCATCCAGAAATTTTTCCGGTTCTGCCGACCGAAAACCAGCGACCCCCACAGTCCGTGCGAAATGATATCCATAATCTATTTGTTGTAACTTAAAAAAAGTAGTCTGCCTGTTAAAAATCCATGCGCTCTGGAAAAATTCCAGCATCAGTCTTTTGTTTTTGCGACGCGCGCCACTTCGGTACAAGCGTACGAAAAATGATACGCGTCAGAAAAAGCAATCCTACGATACTGACGGACGCGCTGTAAAGCGCCCTCATCCACCACTCATTGGAATCAGTTCCCGACATAAAACCGTGCAATACGAACAGAAGATAAGCAAAAAACGAAACGTAATGGATACGCCGCCAGGCTTTCGTGGAAATTTTCGCGCGGAACTCCGAAGTGAGGATGAGAACGATGATCAGATAAAAAGCTACGATACCCAATGCCGCCGAATTGCCGATATTAAAACCGGTCATCGTTTTCAACTCCCGTGATAATATAAACGGCACGAGCGCTTCAACCACTTTCAGTCGCAAAAAGTCGTCAAAAAAGAAGCTGGAGAAATGAAGAATAATTGTCGCCAGAGCCAGCCACGCGATAAAACGGTGCGCCTCGTAGGCGATAGCGCCCGGCACGATTTTGACAAATGCGCGAGAGCTGATTACCAGCCCGAATATCATACTACCGGTCAAAAGAATGAACGCGAGAATACCGCTCGCCCGTCCCAAATACCAAGCGGTTTTCTTCGGATTGCCGAATATTCCGGGATCAGGTTCGTTTAGTGTCGCGATACGCGAGCTCTCCGGATTCAGAGGATCGGTGCCGTCTAAAATCTCATCGCCATCCCCTCGTCCGTCATTATCCGTATCAAAGATCTGCGGATTGGTATGGTACTGATTCACTTCCGCGTCATCGCTCAATCCATCCACATCGGAATCTTTGATGACTGCTTGCGCAAAGCGCGCGCTGAAACTGAAACTCAACCAAAAAAACGCCAGAAACAAAACGCTGAAAATCTTAAGCTTTCCATTCATATTTTTGAAATAAAGCGTTACGCATAATGTCGCCGTTTTCAGTCACGAAAAGCGCCGGTATATCACGCTCCTTCGCGAATGCCTGTCCGCGGACCAGCCCGAGGATAAAAAGCGTTTTCGCCAAGACATCGGCTTCCGTCGCTCGCAGAGTCACCACGGTTACCGAGATGAGACCGGTTTGGGCGCTCGTCTCTTTTTCTGGATCAATCAGATGATGGTGCGTTTTCCCCTCCTTCTTCCACTGTTTCCGATTGATGCCCGATGTCGCCACCGCGCAATTGGAGAGGAGCAACGTTGTAAGCGTTCGCGAAATATCCAAAGGATTTTCCACGTCGATCGCCCAATGTTTGAGACCTTGTTCCCAATCGCTCCCAAATACCCGCATATCGCCTCCCGCATCCACTATACCATGCGCATATTTTTTCGAAAGCTGATCCGCCACCTTATCAACGATATATCCTTTGCCGATACCGCCGATGTCCACGCGCAGATCCCGCGGTTTGTGTACGGACTGCTCATCCGCATCAAAGACCAGTTGCTGAAATGAATATCTGGATGCTGATTTTTTGTCATGAACGTGCCCGGCGGTGCCATAACCGATCTTTTCCAATGTAGGCAAAACGCTCGGATCGAAAACCCCTCGCGTGAGTTTGTGAAAGCGCGTGCATTCCCGCAATAACGAAAAAAGCTCCCGCGAAACTTGCCCTCCCTCGGAGTCGTTGAATCGGGAAAGCTCGCTCTCCGACTCAAACCGAGTGAAACGCAAAGCAAACTCACGAAATATCCGAAAGCCCCACTCAATATCCAAAGTCATTTCTTTCTCCCTGTGCCTATCGGAAACCAGCTTTATGAAAACATTCGTTTTCATAATTTCACCCTTCTCCTCGCGCTCAACGCTCTTCCATAAACTCGAAAGAGTCGAGGACGCCATTGTTGTTGTCATCCGTGTCTTTTTCATAATACGTAAAGTCATCTTCGCCTTTGTGCTTATCAAAAGCATTGGGCACACTGTCATCGTCATCGTCAGTAAAATATTCCATTTCAGACACTGTCGGATGCGGATCCAGACCGTCTACCAACTGATCATGATCCTGATCCGTCGTAA
>JAHFON010000008.1 GCA_023261695.1 Candidatus Moraniibacteriota bacterium | reverse complement strand
GGCGAGAGACAATGACTGCGCGCGCTGATTTGCGTTTGCCGGAACTACTGGATGTTATCGCCAAAAAAAGCGGTTACTTTGAAAGTTTGTCCGACGGCACGGACGCAGGTAAAGCGCGTCAGGAAAACGTGCGGGAGTTATTATCAGTAGCGCGAAAATATAGCGATTTGCCGCTAAATGAGGCTCTGCATCGCTTTTTGGAAGAAGTGGCGCTTTCCTCAGACACGGACGAGATTGATGAAAACCACGATGCCGTGCATTTAATGACTGTCCACAGCGCTAAAGGCCTGGAGTTTCCCGTCGTTTTTATTCTAGGACTCGAAGAAGGACTATTCCCGCATGCGCGCAGCGCTGTTGCACCGCAAGAGCTGGAAGAGGAACGCCGGCTGATGTACGTCGGCTTGACGCGCGCCAAAGAAAAAGTCTACCTGCTTTATACGGAGCAACGGACGCTTTTTGGCGCCACTCAAGTCAACCCGCCTTCGCGGTTTTTGCGAGAAATTCCGGAACACTTGACTGAAGAGATAAAACGCGTTCCGTCCGGTATGCTGGGGCGCCGTTCATCCAAAAATTCCCGTTTTCATAATACTTCTCAACGAAGCGACATACCGATTATCGGAATCCCGAAATATTCTGCGACACAAAATGTTCATAAAAAAACGGACGTGGAGATCAATTTTCGCCCTGGCGATATGGTAGAGCACCCGCAGTTCGGCTCTGGTTTAATTATTTCCATCTCCGGTACCTTGGCCACTATCGCCTTCAAACGTTCCGGCGTGAAAAAAATGATGCTGGGCGTCGCGCCGTTAAAAAAGGCGTAGCTATTTCTTCTTTTTTTTCGCGTGGAATGTCTGATAGACTTCCTTCAAACGTTCGTTGGTGATATGCGTGTAAATTTGGGTGGTGGTGATGGAAGCATGGCCTAACATTGACTGGACACTGCGAATATCCGCGCCGTTTACGAGCAGATCCGTCGCAAAACTGTGGCGCAAAGTGTGCGGGTGAACGTCTTTAACGATGCCGGCTTTCTTGGCGTAACGCTTCACCAAACGCTGAACGCTTCTTGGAGTGAGGCGCTGACTTTCTCTCCGTGAATTCTTTCTGTTGACTAGACCTTTTTTGGCGTACGCGACAAAGAGCGCGGGATCCACATCGGCACGCTTGTCTAAATACATTTTGAGCGCGTTTTTGGCGGCGGGAGAGAGAAACACCACACGCAATTTACCGCCCTTGCCGCGAATACTGAATTCTCCTTTATTGAGATTGAGATGCTCCCGATTGAGGCCGACCAATTCCGAAACGCGCAAGCCGGAAGAAAACAAAAGCTCCAAAATCGCCCTGTCGCGCAATGATCTGATATCCGTGCCAGAAACAGCCGCGATCAGACGTTCTACTTCTTCCAATTCTAAAAAATCCACCTGCCGATCCAAAGTTTTACCCACTTCAATTTTTTCCGCGGCCAGCGCGGGCACATTTTGTTTGGCGAGATATTTGAGAAATGTTCTAATCACAATCGCCTGATAAGCTTGAGTATTTTTTTTCAACGTACCGCCCCGGCCATTGGCCTTGCGATTCAGATACAGACGATACTCACGCACTTTTTCGGCGGTGATATCTTGCGGAGCCGTAAGCTTGCCCCAAATCAAAAAGGCATTCAGTACCCGCTTGTAGCTCTCAATGGTTTTCAGAGAGCGATTCATCTCTATTTCCAGATGCTCCAAAAAAAGTTGCGTATATCTTTTTAGAGGCGTCGCTAATTTTTCTTGAGTTTTATCCATAAACGTTATGCGACATTGACCAACTCTAGAATTGTAACACGAAAAAAATCTCATCGCTTTTTTTATTTATGCTATAATACCAGCATATTGATTTTTCTCTATGCGTAAAAACAAAAACTTGGCTATCGCGCTTTTTAGTTTGGTTTTCTTAAGCGGCGCATTCTTTTCTGTTTTTGAAGTGAAAGCCGCGGGATTTCAATACCAGTTATTGGAAAAAATTCCCGGAGCGCCAGACGTTGGTAGCGATCTGCCAAAATATGTTACAGCTATTTACAATACGGCGCTGGTGATTATAGTTTTGTCCGCCGTGCTAATGCTCTCCATCGGCGGGTTTATGTATTTAACCAGCGCCGGCAATACAGCGGCTCTGTCCACGGCCAAGAAGGTGATTTTTGACGCGATAATCGGACTCGCCATAGCGCTCACCGCGTGGCTCTTGCTCAACGTCATTAATCCCGATCTGGTCAACATAAACTTAAGCAGTCTTTCGTTGACAAGTACAGAGCCAAAGCCGGTACCAGTGATCCCGCCAACAAGCTGCCCGTCTCCACCTGTACCAACAGCCGCCTGTTGTCCAGTTGGAATTCCATGTAAAGCTTGTGCCGGTAATTGTGTGCCTTTAACTGCTGTAACATACAAAGGATGTGGTCTATCTACGTGTTTTCTTAATCTATCGCTTTTGGGAAAGATTCTTGCAATTCATGTTCCTGGCGACACTACTGTTCCTAGTTGGAGAATAACGGAATCGTGGCCCCCGACTGTTGCGCATCAAAGCGCATGTCATCAGGATGGAACATGTGCTGACTTGAACAATAGTGGTGGGCCGACAGATGTCGCAACGATTAAAAAATATTTTGATGCCTTTAAGGAAGCTGGATTAAATGTGCTTTATGAAAACGCGAATGACTGTGCTCCATACACAGCCGCGGGCATTAATTGTAAATCATATCCAACACAAACGAATCTATCATCATTTCATGTTTCATAATATCAAAGATTCCAATTTTCCAGAAAAATCTTTAACGGGAATAATCATATCCACATTAGCGCTCCGACAAATTGCTGTAATCTCTAGTGATTCTGAGCCATTCCATATCAATTTATGAAAAAAGTTTTTTATTTTTCTGCCAGTTTGTTGTTTCTCACACTGATTTTTTGGGTGGCCTATAACTTCGCTTTTAAAAATAATGTCCACGATCCGTCGGTCGGTTCCAAAACAGAAACCTTTACCAACAAAACAGACTTGACGGACAGCGTCTCGTCCGCCAGCATTACCAACCCCATCAACGAAAATATTTTGGGGGCCGCCATTTCCGAAAACGGCGAGATTTATTATTACTCTCTGGACAATCAGGCTTTGAAAAAAGCTTCTCTGGAAGGCAAGAATAAGTCCGTGCTTCTAAGCAATCTGCCCGGCACACCACTGCGCATCGTGTGGTCACCTAAAAGAGATAAGGCACTGATACTTCTCAAACAATTAAGCGACCAGCCCTTGTGGTATTTCGCTAATCTTGAAAACAAAACTCTTATCCCTCTTAAAGCAGAAATGTCCCGTCTCGTATGGGACAATCTTGGAGACAAGATTTTTTACCAATATACAGATCCGCGCAGTGGCGAGCGCACGTTAAACATTTCCAATCCAGACGGCACTGATTGGAAAAACCTGACCGCTCTCAAACGCGACACTTTTATTTCCGCTATTCCTCACAGCGCCTCTGTTTCTTTTTGGAGCAAGCCTAGCGCGCTGGAAAAAACTTTTTTTGAAAGTGTCGGGATCGATGGAAATAATCGCCGCTTGCTTTTTTCTGAAAAATTCGGAGCGGATTATCTTTGGTCGCCCGATGGAGAAAAAGTACTGGCGAGCGCCAGTGAAGAAAAAGGCGGGTCAGGTATTCTGCTGTACGCGATGAATAACAACGGCGGAGAATTTCAGAGTTTGTCCATCCCGACACTGGTTTCCAAGGCAGTCTGGTCCAAAGACAATAAAACTGTATATTACGCGCTTCCGGGCGCTTTGCCCAAAGACGCGATGTTGCCTGATGATTATTTCAACAAGCCGCTCTCCACCAAAGACACGTTCTGGAAAATAGATACTTCCACCGGCAAACAATCGCGGCTGGTGGACATCAAGGACATAACGCAAAGTTTTGACAGTGCCGATCTCTTTCTTTCTCCCGATGAAGACGCGCTTTTTTTCACTGAAAGAACAACACACAAACTCTATCGCATTGATCTCTAAAACGTTTTCTTTTCAATCTCGTGGTGATTCAAAAAACCTATACCCAAAGCCGTAGTCAGCCAGAAAATAAACGCCGAATCTGTCTTAAAAAAAGGCGTATCCGCAACTCCCAACAACAAAAAAAGAACCATCAGCGCGACTAAAAACGCGCTAGTTTTTCTAGTATACGCATCTTGGACGCTCAAATGCCAAAGTCTTAACATTTTTCTCAACCAGACACTTATCAAAACGACAAATCCCGCCAATCCCAGCAAACCGGACTGCAACCAAACAGCTAGATACAAATTGTGCGGTTGGGGCACCGCCCACTCCAAATATGGCGGAAAATATTTTTGATAAGCCAGATAGATTTCTTGAAAACGTCCCATACCGATGCCCCAAAGCGGCTGATCGGAAATAATCCTGACCGCTGATCGCCAAATCATTATGCGCGAAGCTAAAGACGAACGTTCAGATAACGTCATTAAGGACTGCCACTTCTCGCTCCCGGATGCAAAAAAAATCAGTGTGACAAAGAGGACGATAAGTGTCAAGGCAAATATAATTTTTTGACGCCTGGCAACCGACCGCGCGTAACCCAGATAAAAATAAATGGCCAGCGCTATAAATACGCTTCCCCACGTCGCGTATGAACCAGTGAAAAAAATAGCGCCGATCAGTATAGCCAGCGCCAACCAGAAAACAATTAAAAGCCCTTGTCGTAAAAACGATAAGCTCGAGATAAAATAACTGGCCACCAAAACGCCGGGCGCTAAAAAAAATGCCAGATAATTCGGAGATGCGTACCACGCCGCCAAACGGCCGTCATAAGTCAATATACCTTGTTCAAAAAAAACCAAACTGACTAAAGCGGTGAAAACATTTGCAGCCAACCAAATGAAAAGTAAGCGTTTGAAATCAGTATCATCGGGCGCGCTCTTAAGCCACAACCATACAGCCAGAATAGGTAAAACAAACCAAGTTTTGATCATACCCAAACCCGTCCAAGAAACAGGATTGGCCATAAACGAAAAAAGCGCGCCTAAAAAGAAAAAAGTGATACTCGCAGCAAACGTGCGATTAAGATTGATCGTGCATCCCAGAGCAAATTCACCTCGTTTCCAGCCATACAAATAGAAAAGCAAAGCCACTATTATTGGCAGTTCCACACTATAAACGGGGATACCTAAAATCAGCAGTTTCAAATGCGCCAGAGGCAAAAACGCCATACTGGCGATTATAGAAAATTTAACTAAAGTTTTGGCTGATGACATAAACAATAACTAAAGCGTGCTGTTGATTTCACTTCTATCTTTTAATGATACACTAGCCGCCATCAATAAAAGAAACATCGGGAGAATGTGCACGGAAAAAAGCGGGGTTTCAAAAAAAGAGTGCGTAGAAAAAACAATAAGCGAGGACAGGATGGCTAGAGCCAAAAAATCTCTGCTCCGTCTCCAATTTCTCCAAACGGATAAAATACCCGAAAAAAGAAATGCTACGAAAAAGAAAAGTCCGGCCAAACCTGTTTCTAGGGTAATGTCCAAAAAAAGGTTATGTGCGTAAAAAGGTTCGCGATAATCGGCGCTGGGTTTCACGACAAGCGGATAATTTCCCAAACCCGCCCCGCCGATCGGCCGTAAAGTAATCAGCCCGACCGCCTCTTGCCATAAACGCAGGCGCTCAATTTTGGATGCATCATTGGATGAAAAGCTGGAAAAAAGGCGCGTCCCCGCCGGGCTTGCTAAAATAATTATCACAACAATTCCAACTAGGCCAATTTTGATTATCTGTTTTTTCCACCTCGCATCGCTCAAAAAAAGCGGCCATAAAAAAACACCGGCTCCAAAAACCAGCCCCAGATAACCACCGCGGGAAAAAGTAAAAATATCCGCCATAAAAATAATGGCTGCGCATACGCCCCAGTATTTTTGCCGCGCACCGGTGTTTTGCCAAACCAGAAAAAATGCAAGTGGCAGTGACATCCCAAAAAAAAGAGCGGCGATGTGCGGGTCGGGGAAAAGTCCGGACGCGCGCATCACCGTACGGCCTGAAATATTGACAAGCAGACTGGGATAATCGGCCACCATTTGGCTAAACACCGGTCCTAAAAAAATCGGCAAGATTTTTTGTGTCCAGAATGCAAAAACTTTTTCAACTCCCAACCACCATTGCGCGAAAAATTGCAGAAGCGCCAGAAGCGCCGCCAAAAAAGCGCCACTCACCCAAGCTGAAAATATTTTCATCCGTAAACGCGAGTCGCGTAAGACATCCGTAAAAACCAAAAACAGAGGCAGAAAAGAAAGTAAAAAAAATAATTTTCGCCAAGCCCAAGTCATATTTTCCGCCCAAAACAAAGACAACGCCACCCAAAAAATAAAAGTGGCGAAAAAGAAAAGTGTCAGCGGCCGTGGTAAAGTGAAGCGTTTTGTAATCAAGCCCGTAATAACCCACAAGAGAAAAATCCCGATAGCCAACACGCGAGCGGCAGCCAAATCTATCTCCACGTCGGGACGCAGGGCAAACTGAAACGGCAGAAAAAAAACGAAAAGCGTGAGTAATGTCTCCAGCATAGTTACGTCTTATTCAATAAAATCTGTAAATAATTTAGCGCCCAACGTTCCCATTTTGGCCGATGCTTGTTAAAATATTTCCTTTGGGATTCAAAAAAATGTTTTTTTTGGTCATGGGTTGAGTTTTGACTTTTACCGCTCAAGTGAATCAGTGATAAAGCCGCATAGCGCTTCACGGAAAAGCCCAAACGACGCACGGACGCGCATAAATCTACATCTTCAAAATACAGGAAAAATCTCTCATCAAAACCGCCGCTTGCGGAAAAAATTTCCGCGCGGACAAACAACGCTCCGCCGCTCACCCAATCCGGCGATGAAACTTTTTCTGCTTTCTTTAAAATCCGTCGCGAAGGAAAAAGATTGTTGTAAAAAAGATTAATTAGGCTGGGTTCTTGGCCGGCACTCCAAGCTTCTAACTTTTTATCTTCGTCTAAAAGCGTCATCCCCAAAACACCCAGTGTCCGATCCGTATCAAAAGCATAGGCTATTTCATTTAAGCGCGCGTTCGTCCAAATGACATCCGGATTGATAAATCCCAATATTTCCCCGCGCGCGCGTTTAGCTCCTAAATTATTTCCCCGAGCGAAGCCAGCATTTGCACCGCTCTCCACCAACAAAAAAGGAAACGTCTGTTGAAGCTTAAGTAAGGTTTGATTTTCCGAAACATCGTTATTCACCACAATCACCTCCCAAAAATCAGTTTCTGGCTCGCAAGCCAACAGACTTTTTAGAGCGTTCGCCAGATAATCCGCGCTCCTGTAATTCACAAAAATGAGAGAGACGTGCGGACTGGCGCGCATTGGGATTGATATTAGGTATAATGTTGCCGCTGTAAATTCAGTTGATTATTTACTTTGACCGCGGTTACTTCTTTCGGTTTTCAAAATAATCTCTGTATGCCAGATAGGCTTCTTGGGCCGCCGCGCCACCCCCGCGCAACCTATCCCAAAAATTTTTCACTCTTCGCATTGTAACATACACCGCTAAATAAAACCGCGTATAAAAGTCCGCCCACTTGGCAAAAAAAAGTAAACCTGAGTATACGAGAAAATATGTTTTTCGCGGATGAAACCGGCTTGTTTCGCTATGCGCTACTCTAGACTCCGCCACCACCAAACAAGCAAATCCCGCCAGAGAAGCCCGCAGGGAGTAATCAGCGTCTTCATAATACAAAAAAAAGGTCTCGTCTAAAAATCCAATGGTTTGGATAAGTTTCTTTTTTATCAAAAGAGCACAACCGGTCAAAAATTCGCTTGGATAATTTTTGGCGATCAGTTCTTGTTGAGTCGGCTGAATATGCCGTGTGCGCATACGCCAAAAATCTATTTCCCCCTTGGCAAACCATACACGATTATTGCCCGCCTCATAAATCATCGGGCTTAAAAGCCCCGCTTGAGGGTTTTCTTGCGCGACTGAAATTAATGTTGTCAGTGTTTGCGGGTAAGCTAGAGCATCGCAGTTGAACAACCAGCACCACTCTGCGCCCTTCGAAACAGCCAGACGCATTCCGCTATTCATTCCTTTGGCAAAACCTTCGTTTTTTGAGTTGTGTATGAAAGTAAAATGCGGAAATTTTTTTTCCGCCGCAACCAATGAATCATCCGTGGAATGATTGTCAACTACAAGAATGTCTTTGGCGCGATAATCCAAATCATCCAATGACTGGAGGCAAGCGAGAAGACCTGTTCCGCCGTTATAATTCAAAACAATAATGCCAACGCGCGGAAGGTCAGACATAAACAAAACAAAAAAAATTGAAAATGGCTACGAGAGCGGCGTCTCAATCTCTACCGAGACTATCGCACCGCGCCGTGAAACAAGGCCCAGGATTTCATCAGTCGTCACAGCTCGAGTCAACCACAAAAAAAGCAGATAAGTGGCAACGCCCACCGTACCGGCAATTAAAAAATTATACGGTTTCAAAATTAACAATGCCCCTCCCATCATAGCGCCCGAAAGAGCAATTTTACCTATAGGCTTAAATGATGGAGTGTAACGAATATATTTCTTAACTAAAAATGCCGTCATTATCGCCACAAATGTTTCCGTGACAACAGACGAGAGAGCGGCACCGATGTAAGAATATCGCGTGATAAGAAACATATTCAGCGCGATATTAAACACAGCCGCGATTAAAAGCGCTTTCATAAGTTTTTTCTGAGCGTTTCCCACAACCAACAGCGTGGTGAAAAAGTGTCCAAAGAAAATAAACCCCAGCGCAAAAATAAGAATCCGCAAAACTAAAACTGACTCCGGAAAACCGCCGCCACTGATGATATAAATAATATCCGGGGCTAAAAAAAACGTCCCGATCACAATGGGTGCGATGATCAGCAGAAAAACTATAAATGTTTTGTCGGCAATATCCTTAAACTGTTTATGATTGGTAAAAATAAAACGGGAAAGGATAGGCAGGATCAGCCCGGCCAACATCGCCGGAAAAAAAATGAGGTTCTCTATTATTTTATACGCGACATTGTAAATACCCACATGCGCGCTAGGCTGTAATACGGAAAGGATAATGGTGTCCAATTTGAAATACATAAAGGTGATGATGGCTGTGGCGCCCATAGGTAGTGATTCGTGAAGAAAACTTCTCCAATACGCAAAATCAAAATGGGGATAAAATTTTACATAACGCCGAGATAAAGAAAAAACGCCAATCGCGTTAAAAGCCAGCGACATTGAAAGCGCCGTTGTAATCGCCAGAAAGCCCAAATTATTTCTCACAATCAACACAATTAATCCCACCTGGAAAAGTTTGCCGGCAAATTCCACCCAAGCCACTCTATCCATCGCCAGACGTTTCTGAAAAACACCATTTAATAAAAGTGA
Source organism: Candidatus Moraniibacteriota bacterium (assembly GCA_023261695.1). Lineage (GTDB taxonomy): Bacteria > Patescibacteriota > Minisyncoccia > Moranbacterales > UBA1568 > UBA1568. The sequence continues at coordinate 29,728 of JAHFON010000008.1, read as the reverse complement.
TGCGGTGGAAAAAACCACGGCTCCGGCTATGATAACAATACTTATTTTTAAATCGTGCGAGTAATTAAAAAATATAAGTAAAAGTGGCGAGAGCAAAAAGACCGCCAAAGAAGAGCTTAGCCGCAAAGAAAAAACTTTATCTAAAATATTTTTTTCATCAGCGCCTTCACGAGAGATTTCGCGCGCGGTCACGGAACCCAATCCCAAATCAGCCAAAGCTGAAAAGAATGCGAAAAAAGCCAACACTGTGGAATATTGGCCAAAGCCCTCCTGTCCTAAATATCCGGTAATCAAACGGATAGAAAATAAAGACAGCGCCACTGTTGAAATCACCTTCAAAAAAGAGTTTAAAACCACATTGTAAGCGATTTTGCGCGCAATGGTCATTGCTTAAACCGTAAACAAATTATTATGATGCGTCCACAATTGGTTTGGGACGAATGATAATTTTTCTTTCACTGTTTTTTCCCACACTTTCAGTCACAACGTCTTGATTTTTCGCCAGAAATGTATGTATAATCTTGCGCTCATAAGGAAACATCGGCCGCAACATCACAGAAATCCGATCTCGCAAAGCTTCTTGCGCGGCCTTTTGGGCTTCCTCCTCTAAAGACGCCCTTTTATTGGAGAGATAATTATTCACATCTACAATAACATTTAACCTCTCTTGTGTTTTTTTATATAACAACATACGAACCAAATGCTGGATAGCCGCCAAGTTCGCTCCATATTGTCCGATTAAAAAATTTTGGTCAGTCTCAATACGCGCCATACATAAAAAAATAGGCGAGACACCATCTTCAACCGACACCTCAATTGAAGCCTGGAATCCCATTCGCTCTAAAAGATGCGTGACAATTTCTTTAACTGTTTCTTGGCGTGTCTCTTCCATATATTATTTCTCTTTTAATTTCGGCTGAAAAATAGATATTTGTTGAAAAAGCATAAAAAGCGTTGAAACAAGCCAATATAAAGCGAGGGCGGCCGGGAATCTGGCTCCGATAAAAAATGTCAGTCCCGGCCCAAGATAGATCATTTGCTTATTCATTATAGCGGCAAAATCCGGTTCTGCAGAGGCGGGTTCTGAGGATTTGTTAGTATTTTGGTTTTGAAACAGCATTTTTGTTTGATAATACTGCGCGATAGCTGAAAAGAAGGCTAAAACGTAGCTAGGTTTAGTTATATCCACAAAATTTAGAAAGAGATGATTTATAGGGCCGGGATTAGTTATAAAAACATAGAGATCTCCGGTATTCACAATAAAACCAGCTTGAGAAATACTGATAATTACCCGATAAATAGCTATCAGAAAAACCAGCTGCATAATGAGCGGCAAACAGCCGGATAGGGGGTTAGCTTTATTTTCTTTGTAAAATGTCATCAGCGCTTTAGTTTGTTTTTCTTTGTCGTTTTGGTGTTTTTGTTGAATTTCCTTTATTTTAGGCTGTAATTCCTGCATTTTCTTTTGCGAAGTGATTTGCTTCTTAGAAAGTGGGAATAATAAAGATTTTAAAATTAATGTTGTGAGAATAATCGCCACGCCAAAATCATGCCCCGGGATAATATTATAAAAAAATATCAGGGCGTTGTAGAGAGGCTGGTAAACAAGAATGTACAAAATTTGCATCATAAGGTTTTTATGTTTTCTTTAATCCGTCTCAAAAAATGCTTAATCATAGGCAAACTTTCTTGAGTATTGATTTTTTTAGGCTTTTTTGTGGTAAAAAAGATAATATCCATATTTTTTGGCCACTCATCTTTAAGTTGAAAAAAAGCTTCGGAAAGCACTCTGCGTAACCGATTTCTTTGGGCGGCTAAAGGTAAGTATTTTTTATTGAAAGTAAAGCCTAAATGTAAAGAAGTTTGGTTGATTAAATACCGACAACCTATTTCATCAAAAAAAATAGGCTTACTATAGCGAAAAACCCGATTAAAGTCCTTCTTTCCACGTAATCGCAGGTTTTTCTTCAGCATATCTTACGCAGTTAGCTTTTTGCGCCCATCTCTGCGGCGGCTAGCCACAACGCCCCTCCCGCCCGGGGTATTCATACGCTTCAAAAAACCATGTCGGCGAGCGCGCTTGCGAGTTTTGGGCTGATACGTCTTTTTTGACATAAAGTGATTATTTAAACTATTTAAGCATTTTTATAGTGTACCAAAAAATAAAAGTAAGTCAATCCGCCAACCTTATCATAAAGCTCATAATTAGGCATTATTCAGTTCAGTAAAACTAATTATCGGAGTTATGCACAGTTTATCCACTATCTGGTGATTTTTATCGTCTAGCCCCGATTACTTTCGCGTGATATAATTTCAAAACTACTTGTGGATATGACAAATAATGAATTGTGGATGGCTGTTTTGGGCCAAATAGAGCTTTCTATTTCTAAGGCTAATTTCATCACCTGGTTTAAAAATACCAGTATTTTAAGCAATCAAAATGGTCAAGTGACTATCGGGGTCCCTAACGGCTTCGCGAAAGAATGGTTGGAAAACAAATATAATTTATACATCTTGCGCGCTTTTAAAAGTTTTGATGAAAATATTCAGACTATTCGTTGTGTTATCGCCCCTGAAAAACCAGCTGGTAGTTCGTTAGATTTAGTGAAAAACATTGATGCGATTAAACCTCCCGAGAGCGTCCGATTTGTGCGAAAAAGCCTTATAGAAAAGCCTTTTTTTACCAACTCAACAGGCGCTACTCCCACATTCCACGAAACTAATCTGAATAATCGCTACACATTTGAAAACTTCATCGTGGCCGAAAACAACGAGTTGGCCCACGCCGCCTGTTATGCTGTTTCGCAGAATTTGGGTATGGTGTATAATCCGCTCTTTATTTACGGCGGCGTAGGCTTGGGTAAGACTCACTTGCTCCAATCCATCGGGAATGAGGTTATCAAAAATTCCCCGGAAAAAAAGATTAAATATATTAATTCTGAACGCTTCACCACTGAATTAGTGGATTCTATTAAAAATCAGAAGGTTGACGTATTCAAAGAATACTACCAACAAATGGATATTTTAATTATTGACGACATTCAATTTCTTTCCGGGCGCGAAAAAACCCAAAATGAATTTTTTCATATTTTTAACGCCCTCTACCAAATTAATAAACAAATAGTTATTTCCAGCGACCGACCGCCTAAAGCCATCCCCACATTAGAAGAACGTTTGCGCTCCCGTTTTGAAGGTGGGATGATCACTGATATCAGCCGCCCGGATTTAGAAACTAGAATTGCTATTCTTAAAGCCAAAATTTTAGAAAAGGGGGTGGTGATGGACGCGTCGGCTATTTCTTTTATCGCTGAAAATGTGACTAAAAATATCCGTGAGTTAGAAGGGGCATTAAACCGCGTCATAGCCTTTGTTGAATTTCATAAAATTCCACCCTCTTTAGAAAACGCTAAAAAAATCCTCTCTCAACTTATCGAAAATAATCAAAAAACCTTAAAAATAGACGATGTTTTTGGTGTTATATCGAACTTTTACGCCGTCACTAAAGAAGATTTAATAAAAAAGGGCCGGAAGAAAGAGGTTTGCCACCCGCGCCAAGTGATGATGTTTTTATTAAGGGAAGAGTTGGGGATGCCGTTTTCTACTATTGGTAAAACTTTCGGAGGCAGAGATCACACCACCACACTTCACGCCTTTGAAAAAATTAATCAGCAAAAAGAAACTAGTAGTCGGGTTAAAGAGGAGCTTACCACACTAAAAGAACGCCTTTATTACCCTCTTTGATGTATAACTTTGTATAGATATAAAATATTAAGTGGATAATTATTGTATAAAATATGCTTTATAGTGGATGAAAAATAAAACTCAAATAATTTAACATTTCTTACTTATATTTTCCACAAGCTTATTTATATTTTACCTCATCTAAACCCTTTATTAAAAACGAAATTATAAATTATCCAGATATCCACATTCCTAATCAATAATAATAATTTATATTTTAATTATATTATTAAATCATTTATGAAACTCTCTTGTACGCAAGAAAATTTAAGTCAAGCACTTTCTTATTTAGAAAGGGTGGTGGGGAAGCAAACCACATTACCTATTTTAAGTAATTTTCTTTTAGAGACTCAAAAGGGAAGATTAAAAATTTCTGCAACAAATTTAGAAATAGGAGTGGTTGTATATATTGGGGCGAAAATAGACAAGGAGGGTATAATAGCTATTCCCGCAAAATTTTTTAGTAATTTTATTTACAATATTCCTACGGGAGAAGTGTTGGAGTTAGAAAGTAATAATCAAGAATTAAAAGTACAAAGCGCCGCTTATACAACAAAAATTAAAGGAGTGGATGGGAAAGATTTCCCTATTATCCCTCAATATTCAGAAGAATACTTATTTTCTTTACCGGCACAGGAGTTAAAAAACGCTCTTTCGCGGGTTTTGTTTTGCGCGAGTTTAAATAATGCCCGTTTGGAGCTTACAGGAGCACATATATATTTTTTTGAAGATCAAATACATTTGGCGGCTACGGACAGTTTTCGTTTAGCGGAAGAGATTATTTCTCTTATGCAACTCGGAAGCGGGTATAAAGATTTTTTCGCTCTAAATCCGTCTCTGATTATCCCCTCGGGAGCTTTATATGAAATTATGCGGGTCATCTCTCCTCAAAGTGAAGAAGTTAAATTAGCTATACAAGAAAATCAGATATTTTTCAAAATAAATGAAGTCCAAATCACCTCGCATACTATTAACGGAAAATACCCCGATTACAAGCAGATTATACCCAAAGACTTTTCTTTTCAGGCGGAGTTGGAAAAAGAGATTTTTCAGCGGGCGGTAAAAATTGCCAGCGCTTTTGCTTCGCGTACTTCAGGAGAAATAACTTTAACTTTTGATCCGCAAAAAAAACAATGCGTGGTATCATCAGAGTCTTATGAGGCGGGGGAGAACCACTCTATTTTGCCGATAGATATTGTAAAAGGCGAAACACCGCTCACAATTGTATTTAATCCGCAATATATTTTAGAAGGGATAAACGCTTTGGCGGGAGAAAGAATAATTTTTTTAGCCAACGATGGTGCTACCCCAGTGGCTCTGCGCACGCAAAATAAAGGGAATCCATCACTCACAAGTAATTATCTTTATATCATAATGCCGATACGCAAGTAATATTTTCAAATACTAATTCCAAATGCGCTCTCTCAAAAAAATTCTTTCCCAAAAACGTCAACAGCCATCCGCACAGCGGGAAATTGATGAACAGACGATTTTTTACATCGCCAAGCAAGTTATTTTAGAGGAATATGGCAAGCGCGGCGGTGAGAATATTACCCCCACTTTCTATAAGGACAAAAAATTATTTTTTAGGCCCAAGAGTTCGTTATGGGCGAGTGAGGTATTACTGGAACGTACTCATCTTTGCAAGCAGATCAACCAAATTATTGGAGCAGAAGTGGTTAAGGAAATAAAAATAAGCAGCAATTAAGGTGTCCTTAATATTTTATAAAAGAAGTAGGGGTTGACAATCTATTCCCACCTTCGCTCTTTTATGCTAAATTAGAAATATCCTAAACTCATCAAAATTTAGCCAGACTTATTAATAGAAGTCCTAGCGGATGTTGTTCTTGAGTGATTTTTCTAACTAACCAACTAAATTTAAGAAAATATGTTGCGACAAAACATAAAAATCAAAATATTTCAGGTTTTGCCCGTGGTGGTCGTAGGCGTTTCATTGGTAACGGGGATTCTCTACGCTTGGACAGAACCTACCGTAGCTCCTCCTGGAAACACTGTTTCTGCCCCCTTGAATGTCAGTTCATTTGGCCAATTAAAATCGGGGACACTATCACTTGGCAATCTTTGGGTTCCTAATGGCAGAGTCGGCATCGGGACATTAAGTCCGGGTTATCCTTTGGACGTAGTGGGTCAGATTAGGATTGCTGATGGTACGCAGGGGGCTGGAAAGGTGCTGACTTCTAATGCCTCAGGTGTTGCTTCATGGGCAACTGGAGGCGGCGTAAGCGGGATTACTTCTGTTAGCGGCCCCGGTGGTTCTGCCACCGGTCCGGTATTAACTTTTAACGGCGCGGGAGTTACCCAATCCGGAAATACCTTTACTTTTTCTGGAGGAGGCGGAGGCGGTGTAGGAAGCGGTACTCCAAATAAGGTTATCAAATGGGCTTCTAGCGGAACAACCTTGGGTGATTCTCAGATTTTTGACAATGGTACGAATGTCGGGATCGCAACAGTGAGCCCAAATGCCCTTGCGAAACTGGACGTTAACGGCCCCATACGGGTAAACTCTGTTGCGATTATGGGGGGGGCTGGTGGCGGTACATTGTACTTCCCCAATTCAGGCGGTCTTGCTAATTTTTATATTCGGTCAGCCGATCCTACAAACTGGACAAGCTTTCAAGAAAGGATGTTTATTTCTGGAACGACGGGGAATGTGGGTATCGGGACGACGGATCCGGCAGCAAAATTTGTCGTTAGCGGTCTCTCAAGCGGCAAGAGTATTTTTATGGGACAAGGAGCTGGAACTGATGTGGGACTTTTGATTGCTGACAGCATGACAACAGGCAGGACCGGTTCTTTTTTTGCGGGGGCTGGTTCCGTGGGAATCAATATAGCATCTTACAACAGTGGGCCAATACGATTTTTAACCACGGCATCATCGGATGGGTCGGGCTTTTCAGAAAGAGTAACGATCACTAATAGTGGCAATGTCGGGATTGGGACGACGAATCCGGGACAAAAACTATCAATTGGCAACCCAGGAAATATAGAAATACTCAATGGTCAAATATTAGTGAAAACCGCGTATTCAGGAAGCACGTTACAACTTCTAGGGAGAGATATTCGTACCAGTAACAATGAAAATCTTTATCTGAACTGGGACAATGCATCTGGGGATACTATTGTTATTGGTGGAGAAGGAGAAAAAAAGGGTTTGTATTTTGCGGGCCCCAACGGCGCAACTGGCGCAGGAAGTTATATTGATGTTCCTGATGTTTACATTCGTTCAACAGGCAAATGGGCAAGTCAGGGCGGAGCGATGAGCGATTCTTATGTGGGAACATGTCAAGTGAGCGGAAGCAATACATGTAAATGTAATGCTGGGGAAAAAATAATGCTTGTTCAATACACTGATGACACTGGAGGAGGGAGTAGATGTGGGGTGAATAATCAGGGGACAACATCAGTCACTGCTTTTAATGGGACCGATCTTGGATATTGCAAATTTGCATGTTTTAAATAATAGCGTTGTAATACCCACTAAATTGTGAAAAAAATATCTCTTATCGCCATCTCACTAATTTTTAACTAGTTGGAGGCTTTTAGTTATGACATTATGACAGCGGGCTTACGAAACTTTGCGGTGCTTAATGCCTCGTGCGAAGATCAATAAAAAAACTCAAACAACTTGAATTTTAGCTTGAAATTTTCATTAGTTCACATTCATTATTCTTTCGTCTTTTGCTTTGTTTCCGTTTTTATCTTTTACTTCCGCTTCTATAGTAAGTGTGGTGGGGCTAGCAGGAGTGGTGTATGACACGGAGTAAGGCTTGGATGAGGACGACCCTACAACTGAACCATTGACCAAGTAGGTGACGCTGTCTACGTCATAAGGAGCGTCCACGCTGGCGCTGAAGGTGACTGGCGAAGAAATGGGGGCGCTTGTCGGGGCGGAGAGGCTGATGTTGGGCAGATACTTTTTGAAATCATCCGCCGAACACTCATTTTTTGGCGGTTCGGCCACGATAACGCCTTTTTGCTTTTCATACCAATCTTGCACCCCCTTTTCCCAATTTTTGTATTGCGGATCGCGGTCTGGCTTGTCGGGTATCGGCCCGCGCGGATCATCCGGATTGACATAATAAAGGATGTCGTGATCGTTTACAAAATCTTTTTTATCCACGTCTTTGTCGCGGCAATATTTATTAGCCAAACAATAAGTATTTTTTTCTCCCGGGATGCTACAGACTTTGAGATTTTCCTTTTGCTCTAATTTTCCAGCCAGCATCGGTTTGTTAGTTTTACCTTCCCCATCTCCAATTTCATCGTCGGGGTTATATTTAGGGAATTCTTCCACGGCATAATTTGCCAGCGCTTTATCCATAAAGGCGCGCCAAATGGGGGCGGCGACATTTACGCCGTCTGCTCCAGTGGTCATGGCGCTGTGATCGTTATTTCCCGCCCACACACCGGCCACTAGTGAAGGAGTATAGCCCAAAGTCCAGCCGTCACGAAAATCATTAGTTGTGCCAGTTTTCGCGACCACGGAGCGGTTATCAAAACGTAGCGGCGAGTTTTCTCCGAATATCCAGGCGCGATTCTCGTTATTAGAGAGAATGGAATCTAACATGGCAACGTATTTTTCTTCCACTACACGCTCTCCTTGGTCTGCTTGGAATTTTTCTAAAACAGCGCCACCGTGGTCTTCTATGCGCAAAATACCGGTTTTCTGATGTCTGATGCCTCCGGTGGCCAGTGTGCCGTAAGCATTTACGTGATCCAGGAGTTTTATTTCTGCCCCGCCCAAAACCAATGAGAGTCCCAGCCTGCTTAAATCATCGAGTCCGGTAACCCCAAGATTTTTCGCCATCTGTACGGCATCTTTGACGCCGACTAGGTAGAGAGTTTTTACGGCCGGAACGTTGAGTGAACCGCCGAGAGTTTTCATCATCGGCAGAGGACCGCTAAACTTCCCGTTGTAATTATTGGGTTCGTAACTTTTACCTTCGGTAGTTTCAAATTGTGTTTTCGTGTCGTAGAGAATGGTTTCTGGCAGGTAGCCTTTGGTAAAAGCGGCGAGATAGACATACGGCTTGAAAGACGAACCCGGTTGGAGATCGCGAATGGCTATATTCACTTGCCCGTCAATGGAATCGTCAAAATAATCTTTGGAGCCGACCATCGCCAGTATCTGGCCAGTTTTGGGATCCATGGCCACCAGCGCGGCGTTAGAGGCTTTCCAAGCCTTGTTTTTTGCCGCCCCTTCGCGCACGGCCTGCTCGGCCATTTGTTGTTTGTCCCAGTCCAATGTCGTGATGACTTTCAGTCCGCCTTCTTCCACCGCGCGGTCGCCGTATTTTTGTTGGAGATAATCTTTGATATACATTACGAAGTGTGGCGCGGCGATAATGTCTTTTTGCGGCTGAAGTTTAGCTAAAGTGTTGGTGCTGATAGCTTCATTCATTTGTTCTTCTGTGATATAGCCCAGTCTATACATCGTTCGTAAGGCAAAATTTTGGCGTCCGATGAGGGCATCGGTGTGTGATCCGTAGGGCGAATAATAAGTCGTGGCTTGAGGCAGAGCCGCGATCAGGGCGGCTTCATCCAAAGTCAATTCCCGTGCCGGTTTTCCAAAAAAAGTTTCAGCGGCCGCTTCAATACCGTAAGCATTGGATCCGTAGGGGATTTCATTGAGATACATTGTTAGAATTTCGTCTTTAGAAAATTTCGTTTCCACTTCCAGTGACAGAATTATTTCCTTGAATTTTCTGACAAATGTTTTCTCATTGGTGAGCAAAGAATTTTTTACGAACTGCTGGGTGATAGTAGAGCCTCCCTGGGATTTGTCCAGTGTCACAACATCTTTCAAAAGAGAGCGGACAATGGAAGTCAGTTTGATGCCGTAATGACTGTAAAAATCTTGGTCCTCTAAACTAATCGTGGTGTATTTGACGACATCGGGGATATCAGAAAATGGTATGACAGTGCGTTTTTCCTCTCCGTGCACTTCATAGAGAAGATGCGCGCCGGTACGATCATAGATTTTGGTGGATTCGGGGATGACGCGGGTATTGACCTTCCCGGGACTAGGGAGGTCTTTGGCGACATAGGCGAGCACCGCAATAGCAGAAAAAATCCCAATTATAAAGAGAAAGAGGGCTGATTTGAAACAAAAACGGAAAAAAGAATGCCAGCGGGAGGTTGTTTTTTTGGTCTTCTCTGAGGGTAGAGTCTCTTTTTCAGTTTTTTTCGGCTTCAAGAAATGGATAATTGTCATACAATGGCTTTGTAAAAGAAATTTAGTATTTCTTTTAAGCCGATTTTACAACAAAACCGAGGTTTTTTCAAGGATTTTTCACGATAAAATAAGTGATGAGTCGTCTTCTATAGGGTGGCGCGGAGCTCGAGTGAGTCGAGAATCCCTTCCACGAAAGCAGAGCTTGCGGTCATAGTGTCACTTGGAAAGCCGATTTGGTCGTTGAGTTCGAAGACGAATGCAGTATCGCCATTTTGAATGCCGAAATCGATTGAGTAGAGCGGAAAATCAAAGGTCGTATCGACAATCTTCTGTATTTTTTGCACGGCTTCCATTATGAAAGCAGGAATGTTTTCTAATAATACCTCTCGGATTGATCCGCCTTGGGCGACGTTAGCGAGGAGTGATCCTGCTTTTGGCGTTCGGACATGCACGAGAAGCACTTCTCCATTGACGATTATGATCCGAAGATCATGATGCGTGTCTGTGATGCCAGGAATGCCTCTCGAGGTATCGACAAATTCTTGTAATGCATATTCAACACCCGTTTCAATGGCGGCGGAAGCGAGGTTGGCGGGCGTATCGATGATGACCCCCTTGCCACACATGCCTTTGGACGGCTTCAAGACTGCAAGGGCAGTAGTATCGAATTCAAGAAGCCGATCCTGCAATTCTTCAGAACTCATGACGACATAGTTTTTTGGCATGAAATCATGGAGCAATTTTTTCGTCGCATTTTTGTTATTGCAGAGAAGTTTGAACACGCGATTATTCAGGGTCTTCCGGCTCAAAGCTTCTGTTGGAAAGCTTGTCCCGCCACTCCGATCATAAACAGCATCAGCTTGAATGATCTCTGCCTGAGGCTCGAAAGATGTTCCGTTGTAGCGAAAGGTATTCGCGAAGGAGAAGTTCCCCAATGAATTTTCTTTGCCGCTTGCGAGATACATCTCGTGGCCTCGGGCGATGCCTTTGCGAAAAAGATCATGATAAACAGACCGCTTGTCGCCGTAAGATGAAAAGGGATCTGCGGCCAGATTGAGTTTGTGAAAGTAGACTACGAATTTTTTTCGCATGATGCCAAGTATTCCGCGAGTGATTTAATTTCCGGCGAGATCGTTTCGTCGAGCGTGAAAGCCGGACAGCTATTCACTTCGAAAATAATAGGCGTTCCGGTCGCGTCTTCCACGATATCTACACCGCCTATCTGGATGTCGGTAATCTTGGCGGCATGGAGCGCTGCTTGGCGGATGTTTTCAGAAACGTCCTCTACAGCAAGGAACTCCTCGTGCGCTCCGAGATGAACGTTATTGCGGAAGGATTCTTTTTCTGTCCGGGTTTTTTTCTCCGCCGTTGCGACCCGATTTCCCGTGACGAAAATTCGGTATTCAAAAGTGTTGGGAATGAACTCTTGGAGCAGTATTTCTTTGGATGGATCCATCTGCAAGAAGGCATCGATTTTTTCTCGCAACTCTTTTTTGTTTTGCGCGAGCGCCACACCGGAGCCTTTCGAGGTATTGCATTGTTTTATGACGATAGGAAGCGGCAGGAAATTGAGCGCATTTTTCAAATGATCAGGAACGTACGTGGGTGAGTAATATGTTTTTGGAATAGACAGGCCTTGCGAATGGAAGAGGTACATCTGGACAAGCTTGGTGAGATCGTTGGTACGAGCTCGGAAGAGGTCTACGAAAACGCCGCCATTTTTTTTCATCTCATTGGCGAGTATGAACGCGAGTCCTCCGTGGCGATCGACTTTGCGAGGAAAGATGGTGGTCCATCGCTTGATCGATTCTCCTGAGACAGTGACGGACGACGCCTCTTTTGACAAAAAAACCTCGATATCCTGAAAACTGGAAATGGAAAAAGAGACAGACTTTTCTTGTAGGCGATTTCCGAGCAGGCGGAAGAACTCTTTGGTTTTGTTGCCGACGGTTTTTTTACTGGAGAGGATGAGCAGCATACGAAAGCGGTCTATTTGGTTACGTCCACGAGAAATTTACGAAGATTTTTCCGGCCGATGATGACGGGATATTCGAGAGAGGATCGATCGATGATGGATGCTTTTGCCGGTATAGTAAGCGTGTCCATAATAAATTTCAATTCGATCATTGGACGATAAGATACGCCATGAGAGGATTTTATTTTAGCGGTATCGGCGAGATCCGGAATATTGGAGAAAAGACTTTCTCGTTCCTCCTTGGAGAGATCATCGAGGATATTTTTACCAGAGATTTTTTCATTGAAAATGCGAAGTGTTTCTGAAAATCCGAGTTGTTTGGCGATCTCGGTATCGATCGAGGTCGAGTCGGCGCCGGTATCTATTTTCGCTTCCACTTCAATTTCTTTACCATCTTTTCCGATGAGTTTCACTTTTTCCACGGAGCCAATGACGCGTTGGCCGGAAATTTCCTCGATTTCTTCTTCAATTTCTCCGCCAAACAAATTCATTCCGACACGCATCCCGCGTTCCACGGTTTTGATATTTAATCCTGAAACGCGCTCCAGCCTTCTTTTGAGGCCGCTGGAATTGGCTAACTGAATAGAGAGTCCCGGCCGGCTGTTAAGCTCCAAAATAACCGGTCCACGCTCGCGGTCAATAGCAATATCGGCGCCGAGAAATCCCAATTTAGAGACTTGTTGCGCGGTAATGGACATACGGAGGATCTCTTTCCAATAGGGAATTTTGATGCCGGAAAGTATCAGACGGGTTCCGGGCACATACTCTATGAAGTGGCCTTTTCCAATGATAGCCGTGGTCGTAGTGCCGGTGGCCAGATCAATGCCGACCCCGATGGCTCCTTGCTGAAGATTGGCCTTGCCGTCCGACGCGCGCGTCGGGAGGCGGAGCATCGCCATCACGGGGACGTGATTGTATACGATGACGCGTATATCAGGAATCCCCTTGTAAGTATAAGGCTTGAAAAGCTTCAGGAGTTTCAAGCGTTCTTCAAAAAAAGCGATATCGGGAGTGTTAGCGAGGGAAAACGAGCCGTCCAGAATATTGCGGATATGATTTTTTATATCTTCCAGAGTTATAGACGACCCGTCGGCTTTTATCCAAGTGAAATCCCCATTTTTTTTGCGGCCGTAAACCACCAAAATGCCGTCGCCGCCGAAACCGCGATTGGGTTTGAGCGCGAAACTGTTTGGTAGAGATGCCCAATCGAAAGTCTCAAATTCTTCGTAGTTTCTGACTCTAGTGATGAGCGCTGGCACGCCGAGGTTATTTTTTTTTAAAATACGTTTGCAAAGAAGTTTGTTATCGGAGATTTCGCGCCCGCGTTTGCGGTTAGACGGGCGAATGTACTGCAAATTTCTTGCGTTCATACCGAGCAGGCTACCGCTTTTTTTGAAAAAATTAAACATACGCAATAAATTCAAAACTCAAAATTATGCGGATCAAAACTAAGGTATTTGGGATTCGGTATTTATATTATAGATGGCGAAGTATTTTGCGGAAGCGGAAGTATTCCGTGACGCGCAATCCGGTCCACTTTCCCAAAGAGAAGTTGATGAGAAAGGTTACAAGAACGATCCATGGGAAATTGAGCAAGAGGGTTTCCAGCGCGTTCCAACTGACGAGATAATATCCGATGACGGAAATAATCAATGTTTCAATGGCCAGAATGAAAGCCACGCGACTGCCTTTTTCAATTTGTGTGGCCACGAATTTCTCGGTCAGGGTAATCATAATGAGAAGCGGGAAAATGGAAATGGAAGCAAGGCCGGTACGCTGTTGGTGGCCGCCCAAAACCAGAATGCCCAGTATGGAGAGCGAAACGATGGAGAGTGTGATGGCGACGCGCGGGAGATAAAGCAGGCGCGAGTGTTTCAGCGCCAGACGAGAGATCATTCCGACCAAAATAACGCTGACAAAAATAGCGATGCCGTATTTGATGCCGTTGGGATCAAAGGCAATCAGAGCGAATGTGATGAGGGAGGGCGTATAAATGCCAAAGGCTTTGATGCCGATAACTTGGCGGAAGAAAGCTACCAAGGTGGCTATAATAGGCAACATTAAAAGTAGCGTAACCGTTTGAAGCGGGACTCCCTGCGCGACGATGAAAGTTATGAGAGGATGATATGGCATACGTATATCAAAAATAAAAAATCAAAATGAAAAATAGCTTAGGAGTTTCTGATAGCTTCCATTTTCCTGCGGTGAGCATGGCAGATCGCGATCGCCAGGGCATCAGCTACGTCATCCGGCCTAGGCACAGCAGAAAGTTTCAGCAGAGATTTCACCATCAATTGTACTTGAGACTTGTCTGCTCGCCCATAATTTGTCAAGGCCTGCTTCACTTCCAGCGGAGTGTAGCCGTGTACCTTAACACGCGAGTTTTCCAATGTCAAAAGTATACAACCGCGCGACTGGGCGACCATCAGTGCGGTTTTCTGATTATTCAAAAAGAAAAGTTCTTCTACGGCCGCCTCCTTGGGCCGGTACTTACTGATAATTTCAGAAAGGTCGCGAGATATTTCCGCGAGTCGTCTGGATGGCGGAGACTGGGGAGACGTGCTGATATGCCCGAAAGCCACGGCAGTGGTTTGATTGTCTTGTACGTCAATCACGCCCCAACCGACGGTGGCAATCCCCGGATCAATACCCAGAATTATCATAGTAAATTGGAGGATTTGCGCGGATCCTGATTGGCATTTTGGGCAAGCTTCATCACCAGATCTTTGATCTGGTAGGGATCGGACACTTGTCTAAAAAGAAAGCGGTTTTCCGCACCGGCGGTTTGTACCGAAACATCGCCGTAATTCAACACGGTAGGCAATAAGCCTTCCACGGTCGCCGTCACATCCTGGACGTTGAGAAAATTAAGTTCGCTGATATGTCGCACGAACAAACCCTTTTGTTCTATGTTGACAATGCGTTCGTTGGTAATGATCCAGACATCAAAATAATAGTCAATCCAAATAAGAAAACCAAAGAGCCAAACGAAAATGAAGAACGTGTTTTCCACAAAGAGAAAGAGACGCGCGTTTGTGGCGTTGAGCATTTCCGGAAACAAGATAGGAAAAGCCAGCAGACTGGCGATTAGCAAGAAAGAAAAAATCAAAATGATAAAAAAATGAGAGAGAATATTGAACCAGTGACGATGGATGATATGTAAAACCTCTTCGTTTTTATGTTGATCCGGGAAGCGGCATTCGCTGATGGCGTATGGCATAAGGAGTGTGATTAAAAAGAGTTGGAAAAAATTTTATCCATAGGCAGGGAAAAGAAGATCAGAGCATTGATGAAAACCAGTACGCACAAAACTACCAGAAAAAGCGTGATGCCAAACAACATAGAGCTGCGCTTAAAAGAATAACGGACGATGTGGAAAACAATAAAGAGCGCTGTCGCGATGTAGCTGAATAAGAGCACTGTGTAGAGCAAACCAAAAAGTGAACGCATAGATTTTTATTTTTATATCAAAGTATCTGGATAATCGCGGGGCAGAGCAATATCCAAATGATTGTAACCGTGCGGGGTGACGACGCGGCCGCGGGGCGTGCGCGCCAGAAAACCGATTTGGATGAGGTAGGGTTCGTAAACGTCTTCAATGGTTTGGACTTCTTCTCCGGTGACGGCGGCTAAGGCTTGAATACCGGCCGGACCGCCTTTGAATTTATGAATGAGCGTGCTGATGATGTGGCGGTCAGTCGGTTCAAGTCCTAAACTATCTATCTCATACATCTTCAGTGCCTCTTCAGCGATAGCGTTTGTGATAGTGGATATATTTTTAATTTGGGCGTAATCGCGGACGCGTTTCAAGATGCGGTTGGCGACACGCGGCGTCCGGCGGCTGGAGTCGGCGATTTTTTTCGCTCCCGCTTGATCTAATCCGATGTTCAAAATGTGCGCCGAACGTTTTACAATCCGCTCTATTTCTTCCGGAGTGTAAAATTCCAAGTGATGCGTGGAGCCGAAACGATTGCGCAAAGGGCTGGAAAGCGAGCCGAGCCGGGTGGTCGCGCCGATGAGCGTGAAGCGCGGCAGATCAAGCTGAATGGTGCGCGCCGCCGGCCCTTTGCCGATGATAATATCCAGCTTGTAATCTTCCATCGCTGGATAGAGAACTTCCTCAATCATTTTGTTCAAGCGATGGATTTCATCAATGAAGAGCACGTCGCCGTCATTCAGATTAGTGAGAATGGATCCGAGATCACCCACTTTTTCAATGGCCGGACCGGAGGTAACCTTGATATTCACACCCATTTCTTTGGCGATGATGTGAGCCATAGTTGTTTTGCCCAGGCCGGCGGAACCGTAGAGCAACACATGATCAATAGTTTCCTTGCGTTTTTTAGCCGCTTGGATGAAAATATCCAAGTTGCGTTTGATTTTTTCTTGTCCGACGTATTCTGAAAAACTCTGCGGGCGCAGAGGAGTATCTGTAATCTGCTCGTCTAATGTATTCGGAGCGGTGGAGATCATGGCATTAAACAGGCTTAAATAAGGTGAAAAGTCCAGCAATCAAATATATACTACCACTTCTTGACAAATAAATAAAGCTATGCTAATCTGGGTGGTCGTTTGACAATAAGTTTTTAGCAACCTGGTCGGCTCGCATCTCGCTTAAAGCGGGACGTGTGGCGGACGAGGACTGCTTCACCTGTAGACATAATTGGGGGCCACTATCTTTTGTCCTCAATCGCGGAACCGTTTGTTTAGATTTGGGTAGGGTGGTTTCGACTGCGCTATACCTCGACACTTTTCCTTTCCCCAGACTCCTATGTTCGGGGATTGTCTACAGTTGAAGCGGTAGTAGTATTAAGAAGGTCTTTAATAATTTGGTTAACAATAACAATTAACGAACAAAAAAGGGGGGACAAATGAACTCAACGTTATTGTGGATTGTTGTGGCGGGAGTATTTACTCTGGTTTGTATTGGTACTTTTAAGCGATTCTGTCAAGCGGTTGAGCCAGATGGTGTGCCCTGGGGTTATTACATCTTTTTGGTTGTCTGTGCCTGTTTGGTGGTGATTTTCTCCGTCCTCGCTGCAGTGGATCGGGAGTCATCAGTGTTTCTGATTAATTCTTCAGAGTGGCGGATATTTGTTAGCAGTTTCGGTTACAAGGTATTTGTTATCGGTTTCATATGGCTGGTTGTTATCGGTGTCATATTGGTGAAATTCTCTGTTATTTTTGGAGAGAAAAGAGTGATGAAGAGGATAGCCAGCGGGGTGGACAAGAGGCAGGTGCCCGTCCTGGGCGATAGAAAGTTCCGCGCAAGGGTGGAAATAACCTACACGAACGGAGAGCTAAAGTCCGTTGTTCTCATATCTGGCACCACAGACACAGCCACGTAGTAGACTGTGGGGAAATAAGGAGGGAGGACGATGTAGAAAGGAAAAAAGCCAAGAGCGGAACAGCGCTCTTGGCTTTTAACTTTTTTACAAGTCTGTCACGCGCTCTACTTCCTCCAATGTGGTCAGTCCTTCCAAAACCGCCAGGATACCGTCTTGGACGAGCGTGAGCATACCGTTGGCGACGGCACTTTCTTGAATGTCGCTCACGAGTGCGCCGCGCGCGATCAATTCAGAAATTTTTTTGTTGACTAGAAGTGTTTCAGATAGGGCGATCTGTCCGGCGAAGCCGGTGCCATTGCAGGACTGACAACCTTTGTTGTGGGAAATCTGCAGTTTTTTTGGGAGCTTATTTTTTTGTGGTAAAGAGCCAAGCGCTTTTTCAATAATTTCTTTCTCATCTGACGTGGCCGGCGAGGAAGTTTTGCAGTGTTCACAGATTTTGCGCACCAGACGCTGGGATATAAAAAGGTTGGCGGCGTTGGCCAGATCGTCATTGCCGACACCCATAGCCGTGAGGCGGGAAACAACGCCGGCGGCTGAATTGGTGTGGAGCGTGGAGAGTACCAAGTGTCCGGTATTGGCCGCTTGGATGGCTATCTGCGCCGTTTCTTCGTCACGGATTTCTCCGATCATCAAGATATCGGGGTTCTGACGCAGAAGAGAGCGCAAGGCGGTTGCGAAAGTGTAATTCTCGTTTTCTTTGACTTGAGTTTGGATAATCCCTGCCAACTGGTACTCTATCGGGTCTTCCACTGTGATAATTTTTACCGCGGGAGTGTTAAGTTTGGTTAGAATGCTGTACAAAGTGGTGGTTTTGCCGGAGCCGGTGGGACCGGTGTTTAAGATAATGCCGTAAGGTTTGCCGATAGCCGTGAGGATATTTTTGAGATTTTGTTCACGAATGTGAAGTTCGTTAAGATCAAGTTTTATCACGGATTGATTCAAAAATCGCATCACAATGGTTTCGCCGAAGCCGCTCAAAATTATAGAAAGACGGACGTCTACCGTATCAGTTTTTTCTTTGAGTCGGTTTTCCAGTGTGAGAGAAAAACGTCCGTCGGTAACACCGAGCCGTTCCTCTGATTTGAGACCGGCGGCCAACTTGACTTCCGCAAGGAGCGCGAGATAGTTATTGATGGGGAAGCGAGCGGCCGTTTGAAGAATGCCGTCCACGCGGAAACGCACTTCAAAGACATCCGAAGTCGGTTCAATGTGTATATCGCTGGCGCGCAGAAGGAGTGCTCCGGCAAAGAGCGCGGACAAGCGCAATCGTGAGTCAACCTTGTCTACGTAGAGAGAGAAACGTTCCAGAGAAGCTATTTCTTTTTTTGTTTCTTCCAACAATGCCGAAGAAATATAGGTGGAATGAGACAGCTCGCTGGGCATAAGTTCGGCGTAAATATCGCGCAGAGCGTCTGTTTGATCAGCCACGCGCCAGATTTCATCCAGCGTGGTAATGCCGTCTAGCGCTTTCAGTATCCCGTCTTGCGTCATCGTAACCATACCATTCTCCAAAGCGGCGCGGAGAATGTCTTGTTCGGTGCCGAGATTATTTATGATCTCCATAATTTCTTTGGTCAGAGTGAGCACTTCAAAGATTCCCACGCGGCCGTGATATCCGGTAAAATAACAATTCTGACACCCGACGGCTTTGAAGAGATATTCGGTTTCTTTGGGCAGAAGGATAGCGGCTTTGGGAGAAATAATGGTGACGAGTTTCAGAATAGAATCAATAGTTTTGTTCGCCGGCTTGTATTTTTCTTTGCAGTGCTCACAGAGTTTGCGCACTAAACGTTGGCCTATGAGAGCGTTTAACGAAGCGCTGATGAGAGCCGGCTTAATGCCAAGTTCCATCAGGCGCGGCACGGAAGCGGCGGCGTTGTTGGCGTGAAGCGTGGATAAAACCAGATGCCCCGTTAGCGCCGCGTTAATGGTGATGTCGGCGGTTTCATCATCACGGATTTCACCTACCAGAATCACGTCCGGATCTTGGCGGACTATGGAACGCAGAGCGGTGGCGAATGTGTAGTCCTTGTTTTTGGATACTTCGGTTTGAACGATGCCGGGTATGGTATATTCTATGGGATCTTCAACCGTAATAATTTTGGTTTCCGGTTTATTGATGTGATTGAGAAGCGCGTACAGCGTGGTGGTTTTACCGGAACCGGTGGGACCTGTGTTCAAAATGAAGCCGTTGGGTTTAGTCACCTGCTTCATCACCTCTTCGTAAGCCATGCCGCGCAGTCCCAGAGTCGCGACATCCACGATAGCGTCCTCGCTCGCCAGCAGTCGCATATTGATATTTTCACCGTATTTTCCCGGAATACTGCTGACACGTATGTCAATGCGCTTGCCTTCAATATCAATGAAGAAGTGCCCGTCTTGGGCTATCTTGCGGAGATTAAGACGCATCTGACTGATCATTTTGATGCGCGAATTAAGCAAATGGTACAGCTCCAGAGGTAGCTCGCCTATTTCTTGCAGTACGCCGTCAATGCGATAGCGCAGGCGGATGCTTTTTTCCGTCGGCTCCAGATGAATATCGCTGGCGTGGAGTTTTCTCGCGCCGGAGAGAATGATTTCCATTGCCCGCGAAGTATTGAGAGAAGGATTTTCTTTGAGTGAGATGAGTTCTCCAAAATCTTTTTCAAATTTTTGCAAGTCGCTGTCTTTGAGAGACACGCGCACGAGATCCAAGTTATCAATGAAGGTGCGCTTGGCGTAGTGTTCCCACGCGCGCTTCAGAGACGGCGCTGACACTACGTAAATTTTTATCTGCCAGCCGTGCTTATCCGCCAAATTTTGGATGTACTTGAGCGTTTTTTGGTTGGCTGGGTCAAGGATGGCGAAGCGCGCAAAGACGCCTTTTTTATTGAAAAGGGCCAGATCGTTTTTTTTGGCTTCAGTTTCAGGAATTATCAAAACGTCCTCGGTATCCACGGGAAAAACGTTCAGATCAATGTACAAAAAGCTATGCTGATTGGCGAGCGCCGCGGCCTGCTCCTCAATGGAAACATCGCGCATCTTTTTCAGTACGGCCTGCGATTGCTCGTCTTTTTGGTTATCCTGAGTTAGATTTTGGCGGACCACCTTAACCATAAATTTGTTTTTGGTTTGTGAAACTTTTTTCAATCCCATTATACCTCAAAGACGACTCTTTCCACAAAAGTTAGTGTGTGCCTCGTGGGGCGATAACAGAAAAAATTAGTTGAAACAAAAAAGATTTTTGGCGCAGGCTAAGCTTGGGGGTTGGCATTTAACTGGCCGATGACGATGCGTTCCGCTTCATCTGTATCGCTCGCGTTAATTGTGAAAGAAAATGTGTCTCCGTGAGCTTCGCCGTCCGGAAAGTGCTTGGCGAAGCCGGCTAAAGTTTCAGGAGAAACGGCTTTGGCTAGTCCGCGCACCACACCTTTGACTTCAGAATACAAAAGTAAAAAAAGGTGAGCTGAAGAATAATTAGCTTTGATCTTTTCCAGCACCTGCGGCAGATCTTCCACCCGCGCGCGCGCTTGCACCAGATCTTCAATGCTAACGCTTGCCCAGACGAGCTTCAAATTTTCATTCCATTTCATTTGCGCCATCACTCGTCCCCAGAGTTTCAGAAGATGGAGCGGCCCCGTTTTGTAAAGAGCGCGGATAATCTTTTGCTGATCGACGCCTCCGTCCATCAGACGCGAAGCGAGTTTGAGCGCTTTGGGTGTCGTATTGCGATTTTGGAAACTTTCGGTGGCGGCGATGATGCCCGTAAGCAGGGCCTCATTCACACTTTCCGTGGAGAGATTGGGGGCGGCCTTTTCTATGACATCCGAGAGAATTTCCGCGTTGGACGAGGCCGTGATATCCACGAGATTCACCTGCCCGAACAATTCGTTCTCGGAGTGGTTATCAATATTCACCAAAGGCACTTCATAAAAAATATCAGGATTGGCTTCGTATATTTTGCCCAGAGATTCCTTGTCGGGAGAGCCGATGACGATGACCAAATCAAATTTGAATTGCGCGGGGATGAAAGAGAAATCACGCGGATCAATGGAACCGTTTTCCGGCGTGAGATAAATGCGCAATTCTTCATCCGTTTTTTCCGTGCGCACGTTGAGGATTCTATTGCGCTCCGTGTTGAAAGTGAGTACGAAATCCCGCGCGCCGGAAATGGAAGCGAGAATGTTTTCTGGTTGCGTGAGAAAATCCAGAACCTCTTTGTCTGTATTGAGATGTTCCCCGGCTAGTGTGACGGGTTTGCCAGCGTTTTTGAGGAAAATAGCTAAAGCGAAAGAGCTGGCAAGCGCGTCGCGGCTCGGATATGCGGGAATGAGGATCAGCGGTGCGGCAGTTTTTTTCAAGAGTTCCTGGAATTGCTGGACGGGAGTGAGGGACATACAGCGGAAAGTCAAAAATCAAAAAGTAAAAAACGTAAGTGAAAACCCGACAATCAAAGCCTAAACCTTTCAAAAGACGGATAGTCCAACGTAGCAGAGAAAAAATCGGGTGTCAAATCCATGTATCCGATTGTCAAAATTAAGTAGGAAAAGAATAAAGTTAGAGCTCCATTTGACTGGATCAGTCAAATGGAGCTCTAGTGAAACCCGAATCATATTTTTTATACATGGATTTTCATGAATCATTCATCAAATTATGCAAGGCTGCAAATAATCTGGAAACAATAAAATCAGCTTGCTCAGGAGAAATATCTCGAAATGAAGACTTTTCTCCTGAGCAGTGGAGATGATAGGTCAATGGACCGAGCTCATGTTCAATCATGCGCACCGCGGAGTGCCGAACATTGCCATTTTTATGCCAAAGCAAACGAAGCAACCACGGGAAAAGAAAATTCAGACCAACTTTCTTTGTCGTGCAAATAATAAATAACCGATACCGCTATGACAAAATTTTCTTGCCGTCAATTCTCAGAAATCCCAGAGTACTTGTTTGGTGCGTTATTTATGATGCTTTTAATATCCTCATAATCATTCTTGCCGCTATGCGATCTATATAGAAATTTCCGTACTTCCTGGACCACCTTTCGGCTGGCGACTTTGTCTGCGTTAAAATAGTATTGAACATCTCAATAAATGTTGTCATAAGCTTGTTTTTTTACTGACGTGCCAAGGTTTGTTCCGCCGGAGAAATACCACCCAAGGCTTTATGCGGAAAATAATTCCAGGTGTCAGTAACAAGTTCCAAAACATTGCTCAATTCCGAAGCGTCCCCGCCGCGATCAAACACCGCCACCATATCCATGAAATCATCCTGCTTCTCTTCATTGTAAATTGCGTCTTTGACATCTTGCAACTCAAAATTGCTTTTTGTCTCCATCAGCATTTCCAAAATCTCGCCATCAATTTCTCTCCGCCTTTCTAAAATTTCTTGTTTTGTTTCCATGAATTTAAATTTGCTTTTCAAATAAATTATTTTTGAAAAACAAAAAGATGCTCGTGCATTATCAAAAGAAAATTGCTTTCTTTTGATTTGTTTACCCAAAATCCAGTTGCTTTGCAATTATGCTGTCTTTTAATAATATCTTCTTTTAACACAAACCCTTGTCTTAGAAATCTTTCCATAACTTTGAATGCTAATGGTTGATACATTTTATTTCTTCTAGTATCGCCCATTAAGATTGCACAATATTTTCCTTTTTTCAAAACTCGATACAATTCACTTGCAACCCTTTCCATTTCATTACAAAAGTCATCAATGCTATGAATGCCGGACAAGTCTTCTTTAATTTTGCCTTCGCTATATTTTATAATATCCACATAAGGCGGATGAGTTAAAATAAAATCTATTTCTTCGTTTTTAATAAAAGCCATGTTGCGCGCGTCACATTTGATCACTCTTTGTTTGGCGCCATTTCCAACTTTAAATTCCAAAGCTTTCTTTGTTTGTTTTAACGCTTCTTCATTAACATCAATGCAGGTGATGTGACGATTTAAAATTTTGGCTTCAATCGCAGTTGTGCCACCACCAATCATACAATCAAGCAGATGATCTTTTTCTTTTGAATAACGCAAAATTAAATTTCGAACAATTTCAGGCGCCCAATTGCCACGCCAATCCGGTTTATGCGTCGCCCAATTCCCACGACGAGGAAACGACCACACCGTAGTACATTCTAATTCAAATTCGTCTGGATGAAGTTTTATTGCTGTTTTCATTTTATTTACTCTCTTTGGGAACTGGAAGTCCAATCTTATGAAGAGGCAGATATTCAAAATAATATTTGCAACCAACTTCAATAACATATTCCAACGTATCTTTATATCTTTCATCCTTAAACCAATCGCTTAAAACATAAATATACTCAACTTCGTAATTCAATTCTGAAAATAGTTTTTTATACTGTTTAAGCTTGAAATCGCATGTTTGTAATTTTTCATCAACAGAGCCTGCGACTTGCTGGTATTTAACTTCAATAATAAAAAGCGTATTTTCTTTAATAACATAAATCGCATCGTCAGGAAGCAATTTTTTTGATAAATATTTTCTATAATCAACTCCTCTGATTAATAGAAATTTATACAATTCGTGTTTTCTGAAAGATTGCGCCACCATTTTTCCATTATAAAATATTTCATGCCCAATCTTGGCTTTTTTAACAGAATAGCCCTCAATTTTTTTATCTAAAAATTCAAGTAAATCCACTTTTCCCTCAAAATTTATGCCTGTTTGCGTATTTGCACCGCCGATCCCATCTTTTTTCATAAAGTTATTTCGTTAAAAAAATTAATAATTTATTATAACAACCTCTTTTATTTTTCCCCTGCCGGAACCATTAGAATTAATTGCGCGCGACGCATCCACTTTATGTATTTTTATTTTACTACTCAATCCTGAATATAGTTCATTTATAAATTTAGTATCTGAATTTGAAAGCATTACAAAACATCCGCGTTTGTTAAGCTCAACAAATGTGTTTCGCAATTCCTCCTGCTCCTTTTCTAAAAATCCCTCCTTGGTATAACTCGTAAAGCCTGATGTTTTATTGACCGGATAATAGGGAGGATCGAAATATACAAAATCTCCCTTCTTAGCTTTTTCTAAAACTTTTTTATAATCCTGATGCAAAATTTTCGTATTTTTTAAAGCGCTGTGTATTTTTTTCAAATTCTTCTCATCACAAATAAGCGGATTTTTATTGTCTCCAAACGGCACATTAAATTGACCACTATTATTCACTCTATACAACCCATTAAATCCAGTTCGATTCAAATAAATAAATCGGGCAGCGATATTCACATCAGAAAGCCTTGTTATATCCTGCGCTCTTACTTTCAAGAAATATTCTTTAGTGTTCTTTTTTTGATGCTCTTTTAATTTCTTTACTAATAAATCAACATCTGTTTTTATAACGTTATAAGTAATCACTAATTCATTATTCATATCTGACAAAGCAGCTCTCTGTGGAAGCAAATCAAAAAACATTGCGCCCCCGCCAACAAATGGCTCAAAATAAGTCGCCGTCTCCGGATTAAAACCAAATGGCGGGTATAAATTCATGTCCCTAAATTGTTTCAGTAATTGTCGTTTCCCGCCAACCCATTTCACAAATGGCTTTGGGCTTTCATCTGAAAAGTTCGCATAAGCAGATTCCAAATTTTCACTCGAAATATTTTTATTATTCGACATAAACACCCTTAAATGGATAGGATGCACATTAAGCTTCAAAGCAAAATTTTCTAATGTTTTTTGTGTCATATTTGTATGATTTTAATTTTCACAAGCTTACTTCTTAGTTTTAAAGCTAGCCGTAAATTTTTCAGAAACTTTTATTATGATAACCATAAAGAGACCAACAATTCCAAATGCACCTATAATAGAACCGAGAAAATTTGCAATATTTCTACAATAAAAAAATAACTGATTAAATTGAGCCAATAAATCAGCATTGATTTCCATATTTTCACTATTTCTTATATCTTCCAAAATACTAAAGAGATTGTTGATTTGAAACACTGATAATAAAACAAAAGCAAAAATTAAAATCAAAAGAATTAGCAAACAAAGCCATAAGCTGATTTTAATAACTCTATTCAAAGAGGCTTGGGATTTTATTAAATCTTTAGCCCATTGTGGATGATCGGCATCCTCTCTTATCTGATCAAGCTCCTTTTTATTAGAAGTTGCTAATTGAAAAGCTTGATCCGCTGTGTTGAGTGGCTGAGCTGGAGGTGTAGCAGCTGAGGATTCAATAGGCGCATCTGTGTTACTGAAAGATTGGTTTAAATTGTTTTGTCCTTTTTTCTTAGCCATAATTATATATTTGGAAAACCATCCAAAAATCCTTTTGTTTCTCTAACAACGTAATTAATAATTTCATTGAAATTCTCTACATTAAAATTTGTGTCAGCGTTTATTATTTCAGCAGTGGTATTTATATCTGTCTGTAATAGTATCTTTGTGTTCACTTTTTCATTCGCGCTAACGGTAATCAGATTATTCATGTCGAAATTTTCCGATCTGCCTGAGCGATTGTAATTAAATATTAATTCCTTAGGCTTGCTGAATTTATCACTTTGGATGAAGCTTCCTTTCAAATAAGCAAGGCCGCTGCCATCTGCTGATTCCAATATTTCTTCAGCAATTGTAATAAATCCAATACGATTCACGACGATGTCTTTACCGACTAAAAAAGTAAAGATATTCTGAATATTTGTTCGCTGCGTTTCGAATAATTCTTCACAAGTTCCGGCATAATCTACTGGAACATTATAAAAAATATCTACTCTGGAAAGCGCAATATGACAATTGAATCTTCCGTCAGCACTGTTTAATATAAATCTCGGAATTTCTGGCGGCACATCATTAGGAATCGGAAGCTGCGTAGGCACACCATCAAAAATAGCATCGGCATGATTATTAATTTCAGTTAACAAAGCAGCGCGATCAAGATCATTCGAAATATTAAAATTCTTTGTGAAAATTGCTGTTTGAATTTTTCTAATTTTTGTTTCCATAATATTTTTTTATACTTTTTTATTCAACTATTAACTCCTTTTTCTGAATCCATTTCGGACCATCTGGCATAATAACCAAAACATCCACTGGTCCGCCCACGCCTGGCATATCGCCAGGATCAGCTTGGATGCCATCGGAAAATCTTTGCATCGCCGAGGTTGTTTGAATAGCAAGAACAGTAAAATCAACTGCGTCTTGCAAGGTCATAGCGCCCCAATTAATTGCGTATTCCAATCCATTAAGCTGTTTTTCAACTTCTGGCTGTCCTTTTTGTTTTGTAGCTTCACTCACAAAAGGAGCATTTAAAATTCTTGGATCCCAACCTTTTACAATTCTTGACACCACATCAGTCTGTCCAATCCAATTGGCGCCATATTCTATACCTTTCTGATTGCTATCGCGTCTTTTTATAATTTCACCAGGCACATATACATTATAAACTTCATGAGAACCATCTGCGTTATATCCGGCAACGAATAAAACCAGCCCATCAATTCCCGCCACGCCATCTTTAACATTTCCCGATTGATCTTTAAATTTAAATTTTAAGTCATACTGTTCTTTGTTTATTTCCGTAATTTCCAGACCTTGATTTTTGAAATTAGTTTTAATCTGTTCCGGCAATTTTTCCAATTGTTCTTGCCAATTCAATCTTTTGTCAAAAATGTAATGTAATTTTTTCGCCACATCTTTAACTGATAAATTTTCCACATCCACCTCTCTTTTGAATTGTTCAATAAACTTGCTGATGTTTTTCGGAATGCCATTTTCTTGCAAAAATGCCAGGCCAGTTACCGCAACTCCGATTCTATTGTTTATTAAAAATAGTTTTGTTGCGGCGTCCGAACCGATTCGCGAAACGCCTTTCCTGTTTCGATATGATTGTCGACTGTCAGCTGCCAAAACAATACCCTCCGGGGTCGTTGTGTTTATTGCTAATGACATAATTTTTGAGAAATTAGTAATTAAATTTTAACGGATTATTATATTCATGTGTATTCTCCGAAAAACTTGAACTATTGTTTAAATCTTGAAATGATTTACCTAAAGACTGACTTGCAATAGGATTGAAATCAGGAATAAATTTAGTTTCTTTATTAGAATCATTAATTTCCTCAAACCCCTTTTCACTAATCATAATTGCTCTCGCTTTGCGACTCTCTTGTTTGACATATCCCTTAACAGAAAGAGCAATGATAAAATCTTTAATAGTTTGATTTGAAGAAATGCCTAATTTTTTTCTAAGTTCGGCAAAAGTCGGTGGCAATCCCCGTTGAGTTAAATTATAAATCTCATTTAAAACTTCCCTTTGTCGATTTGTAATCTGTTTCATATGTCTAAATAATACCGAACAAATAGTCTTAAGTCAATAACTGCACCTGTGGATAAGTCAGGAAAATGTTTCAAGTAAGCCAACATTGACAAATGACCTTTAATCTTTTATACTATGAGGTATGAATCTTATAATCACAAAAAATGAATATGGCGATGATTTTTCCCGGAATGATGCGGTGGCGCTTTCTTTTACTGCCGAGCTAACAGTTGGAGCTGAAACAAATGAAGCTTATTATTGCACAATTGGAATTAGTGACTGGTCGGGAAATAGCCAAGCTTCCGGATATACAGAGTATTCAGAAGCGGAAAATATATTGGAATACAGCTTATTTAATAAGCTTGGTTTTACCTGGGTTGGCAATTGCCAATTTCAATGCATATTGCCACATAAAATGTCATCATCACAAGCATCCACTTATTTAGCTAATTTATCGCAAGAGTATGGATGGGCTATCGAAATTTATTTATGCCGAAAACTTTTCTGACTCACTCTGCCGAAGAGACGAGAAACCTCGGGAAAAAATTGGCGCGAGAAATTCGCCAGGGCGCGCTGGTGTGTTTGTCCGGAGATTTGGGAGCTGGCAAAACGACTTTCGTGCAAGGTTTTTTAGAAAGTCTGGGCGCCACTCGTCCTTATACTAGTCCGACATTTGTGATTATGAAACAGTACGATTTACCCGCGCCGGTTAACGGTATAGAACGCGTCTACCACGTTGACGCGTATCGTGTGTCAGCTCCAGATTTGACAGCTATCGGTTTCACGGAATGGTGCGCGGACCAACGAGGCGTTGTACTTCTGGAGTGGCCGGAGCGCGTGAAAAATCTGATCTCGCGTGAAGCCATTTGTATAAATTTCATTTCTAAAGAAGAAAATGAGAGGGAAATCATTATAAGGCGCGGGTTTTTATAGAAGTTTTTTGGCGCTAGGGTGGTCTCAAGTGTTGTTATTGGTGGGTGGCTACTGTACGAACTTGTGCACCGACGCGGAAATAAGCGTTTGATAAGGAACACCTTCTGCCACGGCGCGGGCCTTAAGTTTTAAGAGGTCAAGTTCCGATAAACGTATCGTGATCACCTTCTTTTTTTCAAGCGTTCTTTTGGCTACCGCCGAATAGAACCCGGCGTGTTTTTTGAGATTTTTAACTGACTTAAACCTTCCTCGCTCCGCCGCGGAAAGAATTGACCGTTCTTCTTTTTCGGTGATCAAGTGTTTTGTCATAATTGGTTATTTTAAATATCGTTTGGTAAATTTTCGGCTTGGGATGATAGTCTTTAGGAATATTTCTTCTTTGGTTTCCACAAATGGCACGAGGTACGCGTATCCTTCAATTTCCAAAACAAATATTTTTTGACGAGGGTAGTTATGATTTTCAAGAATGTCTAAAATGTCTTCCTGCTCTATTTTAACGAGGCAGATCTCAAAAGATACCCCGCGCTCCCTAATCAGTTTTTTATTTTTTTCGGGGTTCCAATTAATGTACCTCATACGTATATATACATTGTATATCTTCCTGCTTTCCTGTCAAGCCTTGAAACAGGCATGATATAATTTATTTATGGAATCTAAAAGAAAAAAACTGGTTCTCATTGACGGAAACGCGCTTATTCATCGGGCGTATCACGCTCTGCCGCCGCTTACTACTAAAAAAGGAGAGCTGGTGAACGCTGTGTACGGATATACGCTGACGCTTTTGTCGGTGCTGGAGAAATTTCATCCGGAATATATCGCGGCGTCTTTTGATTTGGAGGGACCGACCTTTCGACACAAGCAATTCACGGATTATAAGGCGACGCGCGTGAAGGCGCCAGACGATCTGTACGCGCAGATTCCCCGCGTCAAGGCGCTGACGCAAACTTTCAATATTCCGATATATGAGCAAGCCGGCTTTGAGGCAGATGACATTATCGGGACATTAGCCAGACAGGCAGAAAAACAAAATGTGGAAGTGATTATCGTAACGGGTGATAACGACGCTTTGCAATTAGTCACGCCGCGCGTCAAAGTTTTCACGCTTCGCAAAGGCATCAAAGACACGGTGCTCTATGATGAAAAAGCGGTAGAGGAGAAATACGGCTTTCGGCCGTCAAGCATTCCGGATTACAAAGGTTTGGCCGGTGACGCCTCGGATAACATTCCCGGCGTGGCGGGTATCGGCGCGAAAACAGCCGCTGATTTAC
>JAHFON010000029.1 GCA_023261695.1 Candidatus Moraniibacteriota bacterium | reverse complement strand
CCGGTGCGGGAATATCTGGCGCAGGCAGGATTTGAGCCTTTGTATGGCGCGCGGCCGCTCAAGCGGGTGATTCAAAATAAAATTCTGGATCCGCTGGCGCTCCAAATTTTGGAGAAAAAAGTGCAAGGCGGCGAAAGCGTGGAAGCCATTTTAGAAAAAGGTAAAATTGTTTTTAAGCAAAAGCGGAAAGTTAAGAAGTAAATGATATTTCATTTCACGGTTTTTTTCTGGAGTGTAATTTTTTTTCTCGGATTGAAGCTGATCACTATCAATCCGATTTTTCCCGCGTGGAGCTGGTATATTTTTTCCACTCTGCCACTCGTCATTATTTCGCTGGTTGCCAGCCGCCGCATCACCAAACGTTTTTCCGATGCTTTTTTGCCGGGACTGCTTTCTCTTTCGGTGCCGCTCTTGCTTCTCTTGATTGATCATCCGGTGGGACAGCAGTTATTCGCGATATTGAGCGCGGTGATGTATTATTTTGCTTTGCTGGGTATGTATCGTTTGCGGCATTATCCGCAAGACGAGACGGCTCAAACATTGCTGAACACTGTGGCGATGGCGGCACTCTTTTTCTTTTATGCCGGCACGCGCGGTTTTTATCTCAATTTCGCTTTTCCCTTGTGGGGTCTGATGTTTTTGTATTTTTTGGGCGCGGCGCTCACGAGTTACAATACATTTGTCGGAGTTGAGCGCGAAGGCGCAAGCAAGAGGCGGTTGTGGTTTTATAGCGCGCTTTTGGGACTGTTGATGGGCGAGTTGGCTTGGGTGATGAGTTTTTGGCCGTTCGGATACTTAACCACTGGCGCGCTGTCTCTCATTTTCTTTTTTATGATCTGGGATATTTCATTTGACGCCTTTCATCGAGTGTTGTCTTTGAAAAAAGCCGTCTGGCGCATTATTTTTTTCCTTGCTTTGGCGGGCGTTCTTCTGATAAGCACCCCCTGGCGCATTTTGGTTTGATGTTTGAATAATTTTTTTACCAAGATTGTTTTTTTGCCAGAAAGTCGTATGTGTGCTAGAAATTAAGCATTCACTCTGATTTTTAGCCGGTCAAAGCTGATAAACGCAAGGTCATTTTTTATGCTGTTGAAATATATCAAAAAAATTATTTTTTTCTTGTTTTTAGGAGCGGTTATTTTTGGGCTGGTCGGTTTTGCCGGCGTGTTTTTTGATCGCTATGCCGTTTCCCGATTGGCCTCAATGCCCATTTTATCCCGCTTTGGTATTTTCAAAAAACTGACCGATCAAGTCACGATTATTAACAAAACGGAACAGGTAGTGATCCGCGAGGATGATTCTGTGGAAAAAATAGTTTCGCAACCGGCCACATCTGTCGTAAATATAGTGGCCTTAGTCAAGGAAGGTTCTTCCGTCAAAAAAGCGCCGGCGACGATGACGGGAGTGCTCCTGACCAATGACGGTGTCGTGGCGACTTATGGTGAAAAGCCGTTTAGCAACGAGGATACTCGCTATATAGTTTTGCTTTTTGACGGTACGAGTCATCCGGCTGATTTTATCGGTTATGATATGCTGACCAACCTTTCATTTTTTCGTTTGAGTGATGCGGTCAATACGCCGTCTATTGCGCTGGCTAATTCTGATGATGCGCGCGTGGGAAAAAAATTAATCGCGATCGGTAACGCGTCTTTGGAATACCAGAATCGTCTGGCAGTCGGGATTCTCGGCAACAACAATCGTACTTTCAATCTTTCCGGTAAAACAGTTGCTTCATCCGAAAAATGGGAAGGTGTTTTTGAAATGGATCTGAATAACGCGGATAATTTTGTCGGAGGACCGGCGGTCGGTTTCAACGGAGAAATGGTGGGGCTGGTGGGCACGCTAACGATTGACAATACCGCGAAAGTTTTTCTTATTCCGTCCAATGTGGTGCGCAAGTCATTGGAACTTGCCATAAATGGCGCGTTTGCGAAACGGCCGGTACTCGGCGTGTATTATATGTCTGTCACTAAAACACTGGCTTTGGAGCTCGGGCTCAAACGTGATCGCGGCGCGCTTGTCTATTCTCCTTCCGGTAAAACCGGATTGGCGCTGATTGCCGATTCTCCCGCGATGAAAGCCGGTTTGCAGGTCGGCGATATCATCACGGCCGTAGGCGGGCAGGAAATCAATTTGGAGCATACGCTACCTTCATTACTTTCCGGTTTCAATGTGGGCGATACTATAGAACTATTGATCGTGCGCGGCGGAGAAGAGCGCTCGGTGAGTGTTACTCTTTGAATCATCGCAAAAATTTATGCGGCAAACACAACTGTTCACTAAAACGAAAAAATTGGCGCCGAAAGATGAAATGAGCAAAAACGCCGAGCTTCTCATTCGCGGCGGTTTTGTGCACAAGGAGATGGCGGGAGTATATTCTTTTCTGCCGCTAGGCTTGCGTGTGCTCAACAAAATTGAAAATATCGTTCGTGCCGAAATGAATGCTATCGGCGGACAAGAAATTCGCGTAGCCACTCTCCATCCGAGCGATCCCTGGAAGAAAACCGGTGGCTGGGACAAGATTGATGTGTTGTTCAAGCTAACTAGCCGCACGGAAAATGAATATGCGCTGGGGCAGAGCGAAGAAGAAATTGTTACGCCACTGGTTCAAGAATACGCGTTTTCTTACAGGGATTTGCCGCTTGCCGTGTATCAGATCGGACAGAAGTATCGCGATGAACTGCGTGCGAAATCGGGTATTATGCGCGGTCGGGAATTTGGAATGAAAGATATGTACAGTTTTCATACGAACCAAACCGATTTCAATCGTTTTTACGAAATTGTGAAAAAAAGTTATTTTAACATTTATGAGCGCTGTGGTCTCAACGCGAAAGTCACGGAAGCTTCCGGCGGAAACTTTTCTGAAAAAATATCCTATGAGTTTATGGTGCTGACGGAGGCCGGAGAGGATGACATTCTTTATTGCGAGATTTGCGAGTATTGTGTGAATTTAGAAATTGCAAAAGCGAAAGAGGGGGACGCGTGTCCCAAATGCCAGAAATCAAAGTTACGATCGGCAAAAGCGTCCGAAGTGGGCAACGTGTTTGATCTGGGACAGAAGTACGCCAAAGATTTTGGTTTTACTTATATGGACGAGGCGGGAACCCGCACATTTCCTTTGATGGGTTGTTATGGAATGGGCACCACGCGGTTAATGGGAGTGATAGTCGAAGCGTTGTCTGATGTATCCGGTATCGTCTGGCCGGAATCCGTAGCTCCGTTTCGCGTGCACCTGCTTTCATTAGACGCGAATGAGCAAGCGGAAGAGATTTACAAACAATTGACGGATGCCGGCGTGGAAGTTCTTTACGATGATCGCGACGCGCGCGCCGGAGAAAAGTTCGCCGACAGCGATTTAATAGGCATTCCGTACCGTGTTGTTATCAGTCAGCGTTCACTGGCATCCGGATTGGCCGAGGTCAAACGGCGGACTGCCAAATCAGCGGAGATGGTGCCGCTTGGGGAACTGCCAAACTTTTTATGAGAATTGCCATTCAAGCGGCGGATTTGGATATGGAGCGCATTGACGGAACGCGCGTGTATCTGAAAGAGATGTTGAAACGTTTCGGAAAGCTGTCTTCGCAAACAGAATTTATTTTGTATCATCGCAAAGAATTCAACTCCGCTCTCGCGCCTCCGAAGTCGGAAAATTATATCGTGAAAAAACGCCGTTTTCCTTTGGTGTGGATGCAAACGAGATTTGCGCGGGAATTGTTTAATGATAGACCGGACAAGCTATTCTTACCCGTGCAGGCGGCGCCGTTTTTTATTCCTTCTGTTACGGAGGTGACGGCCACGATACATGATCTGGCATTCAAGCGTTACCCGGAAACTTTTCCTAAATGGGACTTGTGGAAGCTGAATTTTTTACTTGATCTGGCGGTCAAGCGGTCGCAAAAATTGATCGCCGTGTCGCAATCCACCAAAAAAGACCTGCTTTATTTTTTTCCGAACCTTAAAGAGGATAAGATCAAAGTGATTTACCATGGTTTTGACGGCGAATTTTTTGGGACCAAACTCGCGCAATCAGAAATTCAGGGTATTCTCGCCAACTATAAACTACAAACTGCAAACTATATCCTATATGTTGGCGCTCTGCAGCCGAGGAAAAATTTAACGCGCTTGATTGAAGCGTTCAACGTCGCCAAAAAAAAATTTCCGGAAATGAAACTTGTGTTGGCCGGGGAAGCGGCTTGGCTTTCAGAAACTATTTTTTCCGCGCGGGAAAAAAGTCCTTACAAAAATGATATTGTTTTGACCGGTCGCGTGAGTTTTGAGGAATTGCGCGCGCTGTATCAAGGCGCGCGATTATTTGCGTTTCCGTCGCTTTATGAAGGTTTTGGTTTGCCCGTGTTAGAAGCTTTTGCTTCCAATGTGCCGGTGTTGCTGGCGGACAATTCCAGTTTGCGCGAAGTGGGGGGTGATGCCGCGCTGTATGTGGACGCTTTATCTGTGGAGGATATCGCCGAAAAACTGGCGCGGCTTTGGAATAATGGTGAATTACGTGAGGCACTTGTGGCAAAAGGCAGAGAACAACTCCCAAAATTCTCTTGGGATAAATGCGCCAAAGAAACACTAGAGTATATTCAACAGTAAAGGAAATTATTACATTGCTCTTGCAGAGAATAAAATTTCGTGTCAGAATGTCTGTGCCGTTTTTCGGCTTTTTTGTTTGCGAAGAATACCGGATAAATATTATGGCGAAGGATAACGTCGTTTTGAGGTTTGATAACGTGGCGTTTGAATACGGACACAAGAAACCTATTTTGGATGAGGTGAGTTTCAGTTTGCGCGCCGGATCAAAAGTTACGCTGATGGGACAAAACGGCGCCGGTAAAAGCTCGCTTTTCAAACTGATTACCGGTGAGATACAGCCGCAAAGCGGGCGCATATCGCTGGATCGCAATGCCAGTGTGGCTGTAGGTCGTCAGACGATATCACGCGATCAACTGGACTTCAGCGTGGCAGATTTTTTCGCGCAATATTTCAAGGGTAAAGAGTGGGAACTTCCAATGCGTATCAAAGACGTGTTGGCAGTGGTGAATCTGTCAATGCCGCCGCTTGAAAAGAAAATCAAGGAATTTTCCGGCGGACAACAAGCGCGCCTTCTGTTGGCTTCGGCCTTGATTCAAAATCCGGACATTTTACTTCTTGACGAACCGACGAACAATTTAGATTATGCCGGTATTTCTCATCTCACGCAGTTTCTCATTGATTACGAGAAAACCTGCGTGGTGATTTCACACGATGCGGAATTTCTGAACGCCTTCACGCAGGGGGTCCTCTATCTGGATGTTTTTACACACAAATTAGAGCAGTATGTGGGCGACTATTACGATGTGGTGGAGGAAATAGCCAAACGTATTGCCAAAGCGCAGAGTGAGAACGTGCGTTTGGAACGAACCATTCAAGAAAAGAAAACTCAAGCGAACGTCTTTGCGAATAAAGGTGGCAAGTTGCGCTTGGTCGCCAAGCGAATGCGTGATCTGGCGGCAGAGCTTGAGGAAAATAAAGTGGATGTACGCCAGGAAGACAAGACGCTGCCAAGTTTCGAGATATCGTGCGATGCGCCGTCAGGACCGATCGTCAATATCAAAACCGTTTCCGTGTTGACGGAGGCAGGCCAAATTATCAAACCTGTGAATCTGATTCTAAAAAAGAACACGCACCTATTGGTTTCTGGACCGAACGGCATCGGCAAAAGCACTTTTCTTGAGGCGCTCGCGTCAGGCGATGATGAGCGCGCGCAAATTACACCAGGAATGAAAGTCGGGTATTATCGGCAGGATTTTTCCACACTGGATTTTGACAGCACGCCGATGCGCGCATTGCTGGCAGTGATGGAAGAAAAAAATACCGAGGCCGCCTACCGCATAGGGGCGAAATTTCTCATTTCGGCAGCGCTGATGCAGAACAAAATAGAAAGTTTGTCGGAAGGACAAAAAGGACTTCTGATGCTTGCCCGATTGTATGCTGAAAAGCCGGATTTGCTTATTTTGGATGAACCGACCAATCATATCAACTTTCGTCATCTGCCGGTGATCGCCGAGGCGCTGGATAAATATACCGGCGCGATGATTCTTGTTTCGCACGTTCCGGATTTTGTGGCGCAGATTCGCATTGATGAAGTGTTGGATTTAGAATCGCTGGTTTAAGCTTTCATTATCAAAAAGAATTTTCCAAAAGAGGAAGCCTACAAGGAGAAAGCCGGCGATGATGACGGGGATGAGATAGAAGGGGAATTTGTAAAGAGAGACCGCGAAGATGCCGAGCATCCAGAGAAGTCCGCACCAGACAAGCGGACTTTTTTTGTTGATTTTCCATTCAAAACTGACACCAATGTAGCGGCCTAAAAAACCGAGAACCAAAGACAGCAGAAAGAGGATGAAGAAAAATTTCGTTAGACTGAAACGCGCTGTGATAAATGTCGGGAGCAGGGTTTCAACGGTGAAGAGGGTGAGGAAGCCTGCG
The DNA here is from genome assembly GCA_023261695.1 of Candidatus Moraniibacteriota bacterium. Taxonomy (GTDB): domain Bacteria; phylum Patescibacteriota; class Minisyncoccia; order Moranbacterales; family UBA1568; genus UBA1568. The sequence goes on along the minus strand of JAHFON010000029.1, from coordinate 2,515 downwards.
AAACCCAAATAAAGCGCTTCGGCAAGCAACGCATAACTGACGGCGAGGAAACCGTTGTTCTTGAGCAGGGCAAGTTGTTTGGAGAGATAAGTGTGAATGATTGGCATATTGTTTCGGAAGTTTTTAATTGCTTGCAAAGCCGAAGCGCGCGAGGAGGCGCTGTTTGATCTGCGAGAGAAGGGTGAGCATATTGCGCGCGTTTTTCTCGGTTGTAAATGATACGGCGAGTGTGTTGATATCTATATCTGTGTCGTTTTGGTCAATGCGGATTTCAAAGTCGGAACCCAAGCTTTGTTTAAGGGCCGTTAATTCTGCCGCGCAAGAGAAAAATTGACCGAAAAGAGAAGCCGCAAGAGCGCAATGAACGCGCGCATCGTTAGATGCGACGGAAACGCTGATGGGAACTTGTTGTTTTAAGATGAAATCCAGATAGCGCGCGTCGGTTATCTGACGTTTGGTGTTGTCTTCCACCAGATAATAGTTTCCGGTATCTTGATCCAGAAGAAGGGTGCCGTTCGGATGAGTTTCTCCCAATGTGAATATCTTTCCGCGTTTGTAAATCCCGATTTCTTCTTCGCTTACCGGTTGCACGTTTTCAAAATGATAGCCGAGCGCCAAGAAAATATCCGCGCTGCCCACGGGACGTATTTCTGTTTCGCTGGTGACGAGGAAGACGCCGTCCGCAAAAGACACCACGGATCCGACGCGAAAGCCGAGCCAATTTTCGGACACAGGATAGCGCGTGAGAAATTCCGGAGACTCGGCTTTGGCGAAATCATCCGGATAGCGAGTTAGATAAGCATTGCTACTCACAAAAGGATAGAGCGTGCCGTCTCGGAGCGCGTAATACGTTTCACTTATTTTGTAAAGCTCGGCTTTTGGAAAATTGGTTACCTTCTCGCCTAGGGGAAGCATAAAGCTCCGGTAAGAACGGCGCAGAGATATTTCCAGCGTGTTCGGCACGGCAGATTTTTTCTCCAGCGTAACTTGCGCGTTTACTTGAGAGAAATTTCCCATAACGCCGACATCGGCGATGAGCGCGCCGCCGGTTTCCAGTTTGCCGTTTACGCGCGGTGTATTTTCCTCGGAGCGCGGATCCAGTATATTGTTTTTACTGGAGTTGGGAGTTTTGAAATTGAAAGCAAAAGTAAGCGTGGGGAAGATTACCCGTAACGCAAAAATGCCGACAGCCAAAATAACAACTGTGTACAGTAATAAGCGCAGAATTTTGTAGCGGAATTGCCAGTGTTCTGGAATGGGGATAATCATTTTGTTAGTATATTTGAAATAAGAAATCGCGTGTTTCTCGCGTAGTTTTTTCCGGTAGACGAAGTGGTGACTGACTTTCCAGTGAAAGATTCTCAAGTTGTTGCAGGGAAAACGTGACAGTTTTTCGGAAAACCAGACGCTCGCCAAAAACGGCAACGTAGCGCGCTTGATCTGCTTCGGGTGTCAAGAGATAAACGTGTTCAAAGGGCGCGGTATCCAACGAGGCGAGATCGTAAGGATTGAAAAAATAGACGGCGTTTTTTCCGAAAAGAAATTGCGCCGGTCCGGTGAGCATCGCAAAGCCGTCTCCTGTAGCATTCCGATCCACCAAAATCAGATCTTTATCTGAAAATTCTTGGCTAAAAGCGGCAACCTGTTTAAGGAGAGAAGGATTTTCCGCGAAAAATATCCCAGCGTTCCATGCCGGATATTGCAGGATGAGCATTCCCAAGAAAATCAAACTGACGCACAAGAGACGTTTGCCTTGAGGTTTGTCTAGGGGCAAGTTTTTTTCTTTGGCAAAAATCAGCGCCAGTCCGACGGTAGCTGAAAAAAGGAGTGACGGAAACAGAGAAAAAAGATAACGCCTAAGCATCCACGGGTGATCCAAAGAAATGTTGGGATCAAAGAAGTAAATGAAAGTCGGGAAGGCAAGGACGGCCGGCAGGAGCAGGAGCCAGCGCTTCTCTTTGATGAACGCCAGTATGCCCAAAAATCCCAGAGAGAAAATGGCAAGCAACCCGTAAAGCAGGAAGACAGCGCCCAAAGTCAGGGGATTGTTCATTTGCCCGAGATCGCTTGCGCTATGTACAGCACCCAGTTGGTGGCAAAATTTCAAAAACGCCTTGCCGATCATTGTGTAATAAGGAAGATTGATAAAGAAGTTGCGTAAGAAAAATAAAGTAAAGATAAGAAATGGGAAAACGAGACTGTTCCACGGGTGAGCGTGCCACAAGCGTCTTGTACGCGGGTTCACCAACAAAATAATCAGTGTCAAACCGAGAAAAGCGAAGCCTTCAATGCGGGTGAACACGAGAAGCCCGGCTGTTCCCAGTACATTCATATAGAAAAGCCATTCGCCCGAACGCCAAAAGAGAATCAGATTCCAAACCAAAAAAGTAAAGAGGAACACGGAAAGATTTTCGCTCAATGTAAATTTGGAAAACCACATCGGCAAGAAAGAAAAGATGGCGAGCGCCAGTCCGCAAAAAGCGTAATATTGATGCACGAACAGTCTCAATAGGTT
>JAHFON010000007.1 GCA_023261695.1 Candidatus Moraniibacteriota bacterium | reverse complement strand
AATAAAACAATGGCTGAAATTAATCTTGCTTCATCAACGCTGGAAAGAATGGGCAGGCCCAGAAAGGCCTTTGATAAATATTTTATTTTCATCGTCGTCATTTTATTTTTAGTGGTAGCCGGTTTTGGCGGGTTGCGCTGGTATATTACAGTCTTGGATGATCGGATCTCCGGTTTTGACGCGACACTGGCAGAACACCTCGGGCAATTAAGCGGCGAAAAAGTTGATCGGGTGGGGTATTTTGATCAGCGCCTGACACTCATTGGACAACAGCTGGAAGGTCACGCGGTTGATCCTCAAAACTTGCTGAATCAGTTGCAACAACTGGTTGTTCCCAGTGTCAGGTTAACCAAATACAGTTATAACAATGTGGAGAAGAGCGTAGAAGTGGCCGGAGAGGCGGATAGTTTCAAGTCTGTCGCGCAACAAATCATCAGTCTCAAATCAGACAATACTTTTGGAGTAGTCAAGGTGAATTTGCTTACAGTCACACCGGAGGGGCGCGTGGCTTTTTCTTTGAAAGCCGAGCTTAACTAATTTTTTATTTTTTCTAACAAATATAAATTATGCGATTAAAAATGTTACTTTTTCCCTTTTTCGTAGTCGTGATACTTATTTTAGGCATCGGTTATATCAAACCGGACTTTGACACGGTGATGGAGAAAAATGCGGAAATTTCAGACAGGCAATCCAAAGCAGCGGATATGGACGGAATTGTGGCGAATATAAAGTCTTTGAATAATGTATTGGACACGGAACAGAAAACGGAGCAGTTTATCTATCGGTATTTACCCAAAACACTGAGTCAGGAGCAAGTGATAGACGCATTTAATTTTTTAGCTCCCCGATCTGGTTTAGCCATCAGTAAAATGGAATTTAAGCCTTTGCCAGTAGCAAAAGAAGCTGAAGCGCCGCTGATCGCGCCCGCCGCGAAATCGTTTGTCGCCGGAGGGAGAACGCTTGCTGACTCCAATGTTCCAGATGTAGCTCCCCCGATCACGGTCAAGACGTTTGTTTTTAAGGGAACCGTTATCGGGTCTTACACGAATATCAAGGCGTTTTTTGACCAGATGGCGCAAATAGAACGGTTTCAGCAAATACACTTTTTTTCCATAGAAAATTTAGAAAAAACGGAGGCTGGAAAAGTTGCGGTGACAGATAGGCTGACCGGGACATTTGAAGCGGAGTACGGTTATTTGCCTCCGAGACCCATAGTGTCGGCGCTTGAGAATCCCATTTTTTCGCAGTCCAAATTTAATTTTTCGAATGTCAATACTTTGCTTAGCAAGATAACCAATTCTATGTCAACATTGGAAAAGGGCGAAACCGGCAAACCTAATCCATTTCAATAAGCTTAGGCCTTACGTGTTTGGCACATTTCTTTGTTGCAAGCTCCGGTACTCACCGTTGTATGTCGCATACAGCTTACTCCGTTCCTCGCTTGCGTCGCGAACTGCGCTCAAACGCGTAAGGCCTGCAATCAGGCGCACATGTCCGAGGAAACATCCAAAAAAAAAGAAAATCCCATAATTAGAACTGATGATGTGTCAGTTCTTTCGGCGCAGGCCAAAGCGCTGGGGTTGTCATTTTTGCCGAAAGCGCCGAAAGAAATAGATAAAACTTTGTTCGCGCTTATTTCTGAAGATACGACGAAAATGTACCGTATGGTGCCGTTTCGCCAAGAAGGAGATACCATTTGTATCGCTATGGTCAATCCGCAGAACCTTGAAGCGCTCAATGTTCTGCGTTTTTTGTCTGAAAAAGAGCACAAGAATATTAAAATATACCTTGCATCGGAGAAAACTTTTTCCGATATTATGCAATATTACACCGGCACGGATATGGCTTTGAAAAAGGCCATCGTTTCTTTGAAAGAAGAATCCGAGGATATCGCGGAAATAAAAAAAGAAAAGAAAAGCAACCAGGGAGTTGAAACTTTTCAGGATACCCCGATTGCTAAACTGGTGGATGTGATTGTCAGGCACGCGCTGGACGGATCAGCCAGCGATATTCATATCGAACCGATTGATGAAAGTTTTCGCGTCCGTTTTCGCGTGGACGGCATTCTCCGTTCCCAACTCGTGTTTCCGCTGGAAGTCGGACGGGCCGTGATCTCGCGTATCAAAATTTTATCCAATCTCAAAATTGACGAGAAACGCAAACCGCAAGACGGCCGTTTTCGTTTTGAGAGCGAAGACGGACGCGTCGTGGATTTGCGTGTCTCAAGTTTGCCGGTTTTGGATGGAGAAAAAATAGCTATGCGTATGCTGGACAAGAGCACCGGTCTTTCTGATATTGAAAAACTCGGACTATGCGGAAGAAACCGCTCTATTCTTGAAGAAGCCATTCATAAGCCGTTCGGGATCATTCTGATCACCGGTCCTACCGGATCGGGAAAGTCAACCACACTGTACGCGTTTCTTCAGATATTGAACAAAGAAGAGCGCAATATCATTACTTTGGAAGACCCGATTGAGTATTATATTGAGGGTGTTAATCAGAGCCAAATTAAGCCGGAAATAGACTATACGTTCGCAAGCGGTTTGCGTTCCATCCTGCGCCAGGACCCCAATGTTATTATGGTAGGAGAAGTGCGTGACAATGAGACGGCGGAACTCGTCATTCACGCCGCGCTGACGGGGCATTTGATTCTCTCCACGTTGCATACCAATGACGCTATCGGGGCCATCCCGCGTCTGATAGATATGGGGGTGGAATTTTTTTTGCTGGCATCGTCTTTGGAGGCGGTGGCGGCGCAACGTTTGGTGCGGCGCATTTGCGAAGATTGCCGCGTGGAATTTCCTTTGACGGAATTTCAAAAAAATCATATCCAAGAATTGTTTAACGCGATCAATCCCAAAGAAGTGGCTGATTATGGGCTTGATCCGAAACAGCCGATTATTTTTTATCAGGGCAAAGGTTGCGAAAATTGCAACCAGTCCGGCTATCGCGGCCGAGTGGCTATTTACGAGGTGATAGCCGTTAACGATGAACTGCGGGATATGATTTTTGATCACAAAGTCAATGAAACTGAAATTCAAAAAGCGGCCGCTCGCCAGGGGATGATGAATATGAAACAGGACGGCATTCTCAAAGCGCTCAAAGGCATTACGACTCTGGCGGAGATTGAACTCGTGACGGAAGGGAAGCTCCTAGTGGACGCTGAATAAGAAATTTTGTGATATAATGGCGGGAGAGGACGACGTTAAATACAAAAAGAAAAATGGAAGTATTACATACGGAACAACGGTTGAAGAATCTATTGCTTCTTGTGGGACAACAGGGAGCTTCTGATTTGCATTTGGTGGTGGGGCGTTATCCGACGTTGCGCATTGACGGCAAGTTGCACCCCATTACGCAAGAAAAAGTGTTGACTCCGGATGACACCAAGGCGCTTTCCGACGTCTTGCTGACTGAAAATAAGAAACAAGAGCTCATTGACGTCGGGCACACGGACTTCTCATATAATTTTGACGATCGGGTGCGTTTTCGCACCAACGTTTTTTTTCAGAAAGGTTATGTCAGCGTGACGATGCGTTTTATTATGGATCGTTTGCGTGATTTGGAAGAATTGAATATCCCCAGTTCTTTATACAGCTTTGCTGATTATTCTCAAGGACTAGTGCTGATAACCGGGCCGGTAGGACACGGTAAATCCACGACTCTCGCGGCTATCATTGACCACATCAATCACAACTTTGAGAAACACGTTATTACCATTGAAGATCCGATAGAATTTGTTTATAATCAAGATCGTTGCATTATCAATCAGCGCGAAATCGGCCGCGACGCGAAAAATTTCCCTGACGCTCTGCGGGCGGTGTTTCGCGAAGACGTGAACGTCGTACTCCTGGGGGAACTGCGCGATTTGGAAACGATCAGTACGGCGATGACCGCCGCCGAAACCGGACATCTTATTTTCGCGACGATGCACACCAACGATTCCGCACAAACCGTGGACCGCATTATTGACGTATTTCCGTCGCATCAGCAGAATCAGATCCGCTCGCAGTTGGCCAGCGTGCTTTTGGGTATTATCTCGCAAAGACTGCTTCCGAAGACGGGCGGCGGACGTATTCCGGCGGTGGAAATTATGCTCAAGAACAACGCGGTGGAGAATCTCATCCGCGAAAACAAAATTCATCAGTTGGATTCAGTGATTGAAACCGGATTAAAAGAAGGTATGGTATCTTTGGATCGGGCCTTAGCCGATCTGGTACGCAGAGGTTTGGTTTCCGTCAATGACGCCTTTATCTATGCCGAGAAGCGCGAGTATCTCCAGATGCTTATGAGTAAAGAGTAATATTTTTTTCAACATAATTATATTTATTAATAAACGATATGAAATTTTTATTCAAAGCGAAAAATGACGCCGGACAGATGAGCGAGGGAGTGGTGGAAGCTATCAGCTGGGAAGCGGCCGCGCAGGTTCTTGGAAAAAACGGCCTCACGCCCATTACCATTAAACAGCAGAAAAACGCACAGGCTTTTTTGCAAAGCTTTCATAAAATTCTGGAAGGCGTCAAACAGAAAGATTTGATGGTATTTTTTCGCCAACTGGCGACGCTGATTGACGCGCGCGTGCCGGTGGCTTCTTCATTGAACACCATTGAAGAAGAATTTGACAACAAATATTTCAGAATGGTGATCAGAGAAATTGCCGATGACGTTGAAGACGGTATGCCTTTTTCCGAGGCGCTTGAAAAGCATAGGGATATTTTCAGTCCGTTGACCATTAATATGATTCGCGCCGGAGAAATTTCAGGCAGTTTGCAGAAATCTATCAGTTTCGTGGCAGGCAATATTGATAAAAACTACCAATTGACATCCAGGATCAAGAGCGCGCTTTATTATCCGGTATTTGTTTTGGGTGTGGCTTTTATCGTGGGGTTTTTAGTAATCTCGTTTATTTTGCCGAGAATTTCCAGCCTTATCAGAGATTCCAATGTGTCTATTCCGTGGCACACCAGTCTTCTTATTAGCGTGGGGGATTTTATGAGCCAGTATTGGTGGGCTGTGGCCTTTGTCATACTGGCGGCCATCGGATCTTTTATCTATTATCTCCGCACGCCCGCCGGACGGAGCGAATGGTCTGTACTGGTGTTGAGGATTCCCGTCATAGGACAGCTGGCGCGCAATATCTACGTCGCGCGTTTCGCGGAAAATTTGAGCGCGCTTCTCAATAGCGGCATTCCCGTTGTGCGGGCGCTCACGATCGTCAGTGAAGTCGTGGGTAACAGCGTGTTTGAAGGGATTATATTAAAAGCGGCCAATGAAGTGAAAAACGGCAATTTGATGAGCGCGGTGTTCGTGCATTATCCGGAGATGCCTTCCCTGGTCGCGCAGATGACCCGTATCGGCGAAGAAACCGGTACTCTGGCGCGGGTACTCAAGGGTACGGCGGAGTTTTATAACCAAGAGGTGGATACGATGACCAAAAATTTGACTGCGCTGATTGAGCCGGTATTGATTGTGGGACTCGGTATAGGAGTGGGTTTTCTGGTCGTGAGTATTCTTTTGCCGATTTATACCATCGCCGGACAGTTGTAAATCAGATTTGGGTAATTTTCCAAAAAGCCTTGACTTTATAAATAATGATGGATATAGACAATTTCGCGCGACAGGCGTAAAATAAAGATAAGTTTGAAAAATAAAAACAAATATTATGAAGGAGGTGAGTATATGAAAAAAACTGGCAGATACAGATTGTCAGGAGGTGGGGGTTTCACTCTGATTGAAATTTTGGTCGTGATCTCCATCATTGCTGTTTTGGTGGCCATCGCGCTAATGGTTTTTGGTAAAAGCGCCCGTATCAATGCGCGAAAGACAGCATTCAAAGCAGATGTGGCGTCTGCTGTGCGTACATTTATCCTTCAGTGTGATGATGGCCCCCCGATTGTGCCCGCGAATACTCCAAATACTAAGTGGGATACGACAACGGCTTCTGGCCTTCAAATTCCTGGTACAAGTTGTGGTCCGCTTATGGATAACCTGTTTTCGATTGTAGCTTACCCTGAATCGCAAGCTGTAATAGATGCAGGTTGTAGCTCTGCCACAGCTAACGAAACCGGACCGCATTTTCCGCCGGGGTGCTAATAATACAAAATAGTAACAAATAATTATTTTAAGGAGGTGAATAAAAAATATATGAAAAAGACATTAAAAGGTTTTACGCTGATTGAACTTCTGATCGTGATCGCCATCATCGGTATTTTGGCGTCCATTGTGTTGGTGAGTTTGAGCGGCGCGAGAGTGAAAGCGGAAATAGCCGCTTTTAAGGCCGAGGCGTCAGGATCGGTAGCGGGTTTTCTGGTTAGTTGTGATAGTGATACTTTGGTTGCAGATGTTGCCACGGCAAATACAAACAGTACCAAAGTAACCTATTCTATAGGATCATCTAGTTGCGGTCCGACTAATGCTGGAACATTCACTATTACAGCAGCAGCTGATAATACTTCAGTACCAGCGGCATGTGATACCACTTCGCTAACAGTAAATGGAGCCTCTTTTCCTTCGGGTTGCTAATTTGATTTTTCCGTAATATCAGGAGCAAGAGAACCCCCGCCTCAAATGAGGCGGGGGTTGTTGTTATTTATTTGAAGTTCATATCATAGTTCATAGCGATTGAAGAACAAAAGATGGTTTGGTCTTTTTTCTTTTTTGGAGTATAATGGGGCTATGATTACGTTTGTGATTTCTTTTTTCATCTTTGGACTGATAGTCGGGAGTTTTCTCAACGTTTTGGCGTTTCGTTTGCGTGATGCCGAAACGCTTTTGGGGAAGTCGTTTTGCCGTTCCTGCAAAAATCAGATTCGTTGGTACGACAACATTCCACTGATCAGTTTCGCGCTTTTGCGAGGGCTTTGTCGAGATTGCGAAACGAAAATTTCTTGGCAGTATCCGTTGGTGGAAATGCTTACGGGAGTTTTATTCGCTTTAACGGGATATTTCTTTTTTTCTGAAAGCAGTATGCTGTCGTGGCTGGAAACGGCGTGGCTTTTGGGAATTTTGAGCTGTTTCATCGTTATCGCGGTTTACGATCTCAAGTATATGGAGGTTCCGTTGAATATGTTGATTATAAGCGCGCTTTTGATTTATGTTTTTTTGATTGCCCACTTTGTTCTTGCTCCGGAGCCGTTTTTCGTTTCGCGGTTATGGTACGGATTCTTGGGCGGAGCTGTTGTGGCCGGATTCTTTTTCTTGCTGGTTTTTTGGTCGCGGGAGAAATGGATGGGTTGGGGAGATGTGTGGCTGGGATTTGTCTCCGGGTCAGTAGTCGGAGTGCCTCTGATATTGCCTTTGCTGACATTGTCTTTCGGGCTGGGGGCGATCGCCGGTTTATTGGCGATAGCTTATGGAGACAAGAACCTGAAAAGCCAGATAGCCTTTGCGCCGTTTCTGATTAGCGGGACAATCGTGACACTTTTTTTAGAACGTATCTTCCCGTCTCTTTTTCGCTTCTTTATTTTGTAGTTTTCTGATAGAATTAGAAAAAAGAATTGACTCATCAGCCGGTATCAACTGCCGGCAGCGGGTGGGATGTAAAAACAAATGATGAAAATTATTCCTAAAAATCTGCGCGCTTCATCTTTTGTGGAAGTTATGGTGGTGATGGCCATCATTGCTATTATGACCGGAGTTGTCACCGGATTGTTTGGCACCAGTCGTGTGAATAAAGAACTTGAAACCAACGCGCGGGAATTTGTCGGAGTATTGCGGGAGGCGCAGACTTATGCTCTGACCGGAAAGCTGGCCACTCCAAACACTATCCCATGTGGTTTTGGGGTGAATTGGAATGGATCAAGCTACACGCTGACTTACAATTCTAAGGCCACTTCGGGGTCTGTATGTAACTCAACTGTTATAACTACGCACAATTTGAAAAACGGGGTAACTGTTTCTAGTAGTGGTACGCTTTATTTTTCCGTTCCGTATGCTAATTTGAGCCCTGGTTTTCCATCAGGTGTGCAGTTTAACAAGGGTGGAAAAAGTTATTTCGTCTGCATTTATTCCGGTGGCCTAATCACCGATCGGCTAACATCCTGTCCTTCCACGCCGTAGTTTCTATTTTCTGTTATGTATTTTATGTTTATATTCAGAAAATTTTTTAAGACAGAAACTCCCGCCGGCTTTTCACTCGGAGAAGTTCTTTTGGCTGGCTTTGTCTTAACTGTCGGATTGTTGTCTATCAGCGCGCTGATGGCCAAAAGTTTGAAGAATTCTTTTGAAAATCGGGACTCAATTATTGCCGTGGAATTGGCCCAGGAGGGTGTGGAATTGGTGCGCAATGTGCGTGATAATTCTTTTATCGCCGATGCCGATGGTTTTGCAAAATTTTCCGGTAACAAACACTGCCGCATTGATTATAACGATCCCATAAATAATTTGAATTGTAACTCTTCTTTGGGAGTTCTATCGTGGTATAGCTTGCAATATAGCAATGGATTTTATGAACACAGCGGCGGTTCCGGGCGTTTTTCCCGTTATTTATATGTAGATTACAATGGCACTAACACTGCGACTGTAAGGAGTTTTGTGTATTGGGGCGGAGGAGCAAGCGGGATGTTCGCATTAGCGGATGTCGGTAATAATGGCACTTTTACAAACTGCACGGTTGCCAAGAAATGTGTTTATACGGAGATTAATCTGACTAATTGGAAGTGATGATTATGCGTAAAGGATTTACCCTTGTTGAAGCTGTAATATCATTGTTTGTTTTTATGTTAATTATGCTTTCGCTGTCCAGTACATTTGTGAAATCTTTTACCGGGTACAAAAACACGCGGGCGGTGCAAAAAGATGCGGAAAATGCGCAGTTCGCGCTCAATTTGATGGCGAAAGAATTGCGTACGAGCACTATTGTAAGTAGCGGAGGTTCACAACCACAACAAAGCGTGATGTTTTACGACTATTCTCAAAAAACGTGCATTGAATATCGCATTGCATCTGTATCTAAACAGTTGGAAAAAAGGAGTAAGCCTGTTACGCTTGCCGATCCGCTTAATCCTTCGTCCGATGATTGTAATGCTGTCTTTACTGCCACTTCTTTTCTGCCGATAGTGAAAACTGAAATCGGGTCTGTAACAGGAAATTTCCAGTTTACGTTGTCAGAAAAGATTGCAGGCGGAAGCGGGGCAGTCGGAAAAATTACCGTTTCTCTCCAAATTACAGAGGGGACACAAAAGGCCAATGTTCAGACGACTTCTTCTCTGCGGGATTACGGATATATAGGGTTGATGGGGCCGTAATGAATATTTTAGAAGCCAAAATACGTATTGCCAAGCTGTCGCGGGAAATAGCCGAGCATCAAAAGCGCTACCATACTTTGGATCAGCCGACGATTTCCGATCAAGCCTACGATTCGCTGATGAGAGAATTGGAACATTTGGAGCGCGAGTTTCCAAAATTGCGAAGCCAAACGAGTCCCAGCTTACGTGTCGGCGGAGAGCCGATCAAAGCGTTTCACAAAGTGAATCATATTGTTCGCCAATGGTCTTTTGACGACGTGTTTGATTTTTCGGAATTAAAAGAATGGGACAAAAAGCTGAAACGTTTATTGCAGAAAAAAATTGATAAAGAAGGGTCTTTGGATATTGAATATGTCTGCGAATTGAAGATAGACGGATTGAAAATCGTTCTAACTTATGAAAAGGGAGTTTTGCGACAGGGGGCGACGCGTGGCGACGGGTCCATTGGTGAAGAGGTTACGGAAAATTTACGCACAATTTGGAGCGTCCCGCTTAAACTCAATCAACCGGCGGACGCGATAGCGGTGGGGGAAGCTTGGCTTTCGGAGAGAGAATGGAAGCGCATCAATGCCGAACGCAAGGCGGCTGGCGAACCAGCGTTTGCCAATCCGCGCAACGCGGCCGCCGGCTCTATCCGCCAGCTGGACTCGCGAATTACCGCTCGCCGCAAATTGGATTCATTTGTGTACGGCATTGACAGGCTAGAATCAAAAATTCCCGCCACGCAGGTTGAGGAACTGGAACTTTTGAAACGTTTAGGATTTCAGGTAAATGAACATTATCGCGTGTGCAAAAAAGCGGAAGAAATTGAAGCCTATTATCAAGAATGGCAAAAGAAACGGCATAATTTGCCGTATGGTTTGGACGGTATCGTGGTGAAAGTGAACGAGAGGCGTTTGCGGGAAATTTTGGGACACACCGGCAAGACGCCGCGTTTTGGCGTAGCTTATAAATTTCCGGCTGAACAAGTGACGACGGTGGTGGAAGATATCCAAACGCAAATCGGTCGCACGGGGGCGCTCACGCCGGTGGCGCATTTGCGACCGGTATCCGTGGGGGGGTCGGTGGTGAGTCGGGCGACTTTGCACAACTTCGATGAGATCGCTCGGCTGGACGTGCGCGTCGGAGATACGGTGATTATTCAAAAAGCCGGAGACATTATTCCGGAGATCGTGTCAGTGTTGAAAAATTTGCGCGCGGGCAAAGAAAAAAAAACTCAAGAGCCGTCAGTCTGTCCCATCTGCGGCGGAGAGGTCAGGCGCATCATCACCGGCCAGAAAAATGATATGAGCGCGGCGCTGTATTGTCTGAATCCGAAATGTTTTGCCAGAGAGCGAGAAAAATTAATTCATGCCGTGTCCAAGAAAGGTCTGGATATCAGCGGATTGGGAGAAAAAGCGGTGGAACTGATGATGAACGAGGGCTTGATAAAAGATATCGCTGATATTTTCGCGCTCAAAGCGGGAGATTTGGTTTTGCTGGAACGCTTTGCGGAGAAGTCGGCTTCTAAATTGGCTGTTTCCATCCAAAATTCTAAAAGAATACCGCTCGCCAAATTTATTTTCGCGCTGGGTATTCGCTATGTCGGTGAGGAGACGGCGGATCTGATTGCGAAAGTCGCGATCAGGGGAATCAAAAGTCACAAAGAAATTACCGGTCTCAAGGATATAGTTAAAATTTTTCCCAAAATCAATGTTGCAGATTGGCTGGCGATAAAGGGTATCGGTCAGAAATCGGCAGAAAGTTTGGCGGAATGGTTTCAGGATGAAAAGTATCAGGAGCTTTTGCGAAGGCTGATAGACGCGGGAGTGGCTGTTATATTGCCGAAAGAGCCGGGCGTTTCAGGCCAGCCGTTTTATGGTCTGACATTTGTGTTAACCGGAGAACTGAATTCCTTTACAAGGGACGAGGCTAAGGCTATGATTAAGGAAAAAGGAGGCGTTGTTTCCTCGTCTGTGAGCAAAAAAACCGACTATGTTGTGGCAGGAAAAAATCCCGGCAGTAAATATGATGAAGCGAAAAAATTCGGAGTGAAAATTTTGGATGAAACGGGTTTTGCAAAAATTCTTAATGAGAAGTAACTGAAAATTCAATTCAATTTGACTATGTTGTCCGAAGAAGAAGTAAAACATATAGCGTTGTTAGCGCGCATCGGAATCACGGAAGATGAGATTCCGAAATATCAAAGGGAGCTTTCCGCCGTGTTGGATTTTTTTCATGAATTGGAAGCGGCGGCTATAGATGACACTGCGTCTGCCGGTGACATCGTAGGAATTACAAATGTGGCGCGCGAGGATCGCGCTTTAGATTTTGGAAATTCCGGAAAAGAAGCCATCAAAAAGAATTTTCCGGATTCCAAAGACGGGTTTTTGAAGGTGAAATCGGTTTTTTAATTGGTAGTTTGTAATATGATTCGTGAATTGCACAATCAACTGGTATCCGGCGCGGTAACGGCCACGACGCTTGCGCAAAAATATCTCACAGCCATTGAGCAAAAAGATGGCGAACTGGGGGCGTATTTGACCGTGTCGCGAGAGTCCGCGCTTGAGAAAGCGGCGAGTGTTGACGAGAGTCTGAAGCGGGGAGAAAAAATTGATTTGCTCGCCGGCATCCCGGGCGCTATCAAAGACAACATCTGTATCGCGGGTGAACGCGCGACCGCCGGTTCTAAAATTCTTGACAACTATATCGCGCCTTATGACGCGACGGTGATTGAAAGACTGAAAAAATCCGGTGCGGTTATATTGGGGAAAACCAATATGGATGAATTCGCAATGGGCTCTTCAACGGAAACCAGCGCGTATCAGAAAACAAAAAATCCCATTGATACGGAACGCGTTCCCGGCGGATCATCCGGAGGATCGGCGGCGGCGGTCGCGGCGGGTCTTGCCGTGTGGTCATTGGGTTCGGATACCGGCGGTTCTATTCGCCAGCCGGCGGCATTTTGCGGTATTGTCGGACTGAAGCCTACTTACGGACGCGTGTCGCGTTTCGGATTGATGGCGATGGCTTCCAGTTTGGATCAGATTGGACCGCTTGCGGCCAGCGTGGAGGACGCCGCCATCGTTTTTTCTCGGATTGCCGGTTTGGATGCGCGGGACGCGACGACGCAGAGTTGGAACGGCAAACCGTTTGAAGAATATTTGACGGGAGATGTGGCGGGCTTGCGCATCGGCGTGCCCACTGAATATTTTTCAAAAGAGCTTGATCCGCGGATCAGACAGGCGACGGACACGGCGCTGGAACATTTCAAGGCTCTGGGCGCCAGCGTTCATGAGATTTCTCTTGCGCACAGCCAGTACGCTTTGCCGGTATACTACATACTGATGCCATCAGAAGTGAGTTCCAATTTGGCGCGTTTTGACGGCATAAAGTATGGTTTGAACATCAATGATCAAAAAGATTCGACCCAAGAAACTAGCGGTCTTTTGGAAACATATTTGGATACGCGGCGCTACGGTTTTGGCAGAGAAGTGAAGCGGCGTATTATGCTCGGTACGCATACGCTTTCAGCCGGTTATTACGACGCGTATTATAGGAAAGCGCAAAAAGTACGGGCGCTGATTAAAAAAGATTTTGCGGACGCTTTTCAGAAAGTGGATGTGATTTTTTCACCAACGACTCCGGAGGCGGCATTTCGTTTTGGCGAAAAGACGGCTGATCCTCTCAAAATGTATCTCTCGGATATTTACACGGTTACCGCGAATTTGGCCGGTGTGCCGGCCATATCTTTTCCGATAGGCGTTATTGAAGAAGCCGGCAAAAATTTGCCGATCGGCGGACAACTGATGGGCAAGTGGTTTGACGAAGAAACGCTTTTGCGCGCGGCGGACGCTTTGGAACGGCAGTTTGCTTCCCAAAAATCTAACTAATTGGAATATGAACATTGACATTGTCAGTTTGTACGGTGTCGGACAGAGTGTCGCCCAATTTTTCGCGCATTCTTATTTGGTGGCGGCAGTAAAATTTTTTTTCTTCGTGTATGTTATGGTTCTGCTGGTGGATGTGGTTATATTGCTCATATTGCGGGGAGTTTCCGTAAATCTCAAGAAAACATTTTTTGGCGCGGAACGCCCGTTCTTGCGGCGCTCTACGATTATTGGTCGCTGGGAAAAAATATTGTCACGTCTGAAAGATGATAACCCATCGCAGTATAAGGTGGCCGTGCTGGAAGCCGACGCTTTTGCGGACGAGATTCTTTCCGGTATCGGATACAAGGGGACTACGATGGCCGAGAAGATTTCCGGCATTCACGATGGGCAGTTGGAAACGAAGGACGCTCTCGTGGAAGCTCACCAGATTCGCAATCGCATCGTGTATGAGACCGACTTCGCCATTTCTTTGGAAGACGCCCAAAAATGTCTGGACACATATCGTAAATTTTTTGACGAGGTGGAACTTTTTTGAAAAAAGGCTTTTTGATTGCTTGCTAGAATATTAGTTTGACAAAAATTTGAGACTACACTACAATAATACTACATTTTGAAAAACCGCATAGCATAAAGAAAAAAAGAGAGGGTTTGCAAGAGATGCATCTCAGGAATGAGGATTGATTGCTGACCAGAAAAGACTTCTCTGTTTTTTCGTTGTTAAAGACTTCTTTTTTACACTGAATGAATGCGGTTTCCAAAAAACAATATATGGCAAGTAACAAAGAATTGATTCGGGTGGAGGGCGAAGTTTTGGAAATGTTGCCGAATGCCACCTTTCGTGTCCGATTGGATAATAATCACGAAGTACTGGCCCATATTTCCGGCAGGATGCGCGTCAATTATATTCGCCTTTTACCGGGAGATCGCGTGACTCTTGAGATGAGCCCGTATGATTTGAGCAAGGGCAGGATTGTACTTCGCAATAAATAATTCACTATGAAAGTCAAAGCCTCGGTCAAAAAAATTTGCGTTCATTGCAAGATTGTCAAGCGCCGCGGCAGAGTGTTTGTGATTTGCTCTGCGTCTCCCAAGCATAAACAACGTCAGGGTTAAATGAAGAAATTATAATTATTGCTCAAAGTCATGGTTAGAATAGCCGGCATCAACATTCCAGACAACAAGAGAATCGAAATCGCGCTGACCTATGTTTATGGCATTGGTTTGTCGACTAGCCAGAAAATTTTAAAAGAATTGGGCATCAGCTCGGATACCCGTACGAAAAACCTGACCGCCGAAGAGGCTAACCATTTGCGCGAGGCGATTGAAAAAAAATATCGCGTGGAAGGCGAACTTCGCCACATTGTCAAAAGCAATATTAAGCGGCTGAAAGAAATAGGTTGTTATCGCGGTACGCGTCATCAGAAGGGCTTGCCCACGCGCGGACAGCGCACCAAGACCAATACTCGCACGGTCCGCGGGAATGTTCGCAAGACGTCTGGTAGTGGCCGCAAGAAAAATGCCGACAAGACATAAGGCGAAGGCTAATTAAAAGATATAAATCAGAAAATATGCCGGAAGAAGTAAAAAAAATTGAAAAGACCGAAGCGTCCGTGACGGACGAAGCGGCCATTGCAAAAAAGGCCAAGAAATCCAAGCGCCAAGTTTTGAAAGGCCGCGCGAGCATTCAGTGCACTTATAATAATACGATTATTACGATTGCCGATTTGAGTGGCGCTGTCTTGGGATGGTCCAGCTCCGGTCATTTGAGTTTCAAAGGCGCTAAAAAATCCACTCCGTACGCGGCAACGCAGGTAGTGGCCGACATTACTGAAAAAGTGAAAAAGTACGGGATTCAGGAATTGGATGTATGCGTCAAAGGCATCGGGAGCGGACGCGAGGCCTCCATTCGGGCGTTGTCCAACAATGGTTTTAATCTGACGAGTATTAAAGATGTGACTCCGATGCCGCATAACGGTTGCCGCCCGCGCCGCCCGCGCCGCATCTAATCAAGTTATTGATATTATTCAAACTATGGCTGTCATTGATTCTAAATGTAAACTCTGTCGTCGTGCCGGAGAAAAGCTTTTTCTCAAAGGTGATCGCTGTGTGTCGCAGAAATGCGCTATGGTACGGCGCCCATACGTGCCAGGTATTCACGGACACGCTCCGACGCGCGGCGGCGGAAGTGAATTCGGACGTCAGCTTGCGATGAAACAAAAAATCAAGCGGCTTTATGGTGTAATGGAACGCCAATTTCGCCATCATTTTGATGAAGCGCGTAAAGTCCCTGGCATCATCGGGGATCAACTTTTGTCTCGGTTGGAGCGCCGTTTGGACAATGTCGTGTATCGTCTCGGATTGGCTTCTTCGCGTGCTCAGGCCAGACAGCTGGTGAGTCATAAAATGTTTGAAGTGAACGGCAAGCGGGTTAACATTCCTTCTTTCAAAGTCTGTGTGGGCGATCTGATTGTTCTCAAGTCCAACAAACGCGACAAACAATTTTTCAAAAATCAATTGGAAATTTTAAAAAACAAAAAAGATGTTCCGCATTGGCTTGAATTGGATGTAGAAAAACTCTCGGGCAAGATGCTGGCTCTGCCGTCCCGTGACGATGCGGGGGTGCGTATTGATGCGCAGATGGTTGTTGAATATTATTCTAAATAATTTATTTAATATCTAATCACACACTTAAAAGTATGCACAGCATTACTTCTCCGCAAAAGCCGAAATATACGGCTATCGGTCAAAATCACGGCAAGTTTGAGATTATGGGTTGTTATCCGGGTTACGGAACGACGCTGGGCAACGCGTTGCGTCGCGTTCTGCTCTCTTCTCTGGACGGCGCCGCCGCCAAATCCGTGAAGATAAAAGGCGTTTCCCATGAATTTTCCACCATCGCCGGAGTGATGGAGGATGTCGTTCAGATAATTCTCAATTTAAAACAAGTGCGTTTCAAGTTGTATGGAGACGAATCAGTCAAAGTGACTTTGAAAAGTAAAGGCGAAGGCGCAGTGACCGCGGCTGACATCAAGGTGCCGTCCGGTGTGGAGATTGTCAATCCCGATCAGACGATCGCAACGATAACCGACAAAAAAACAGCGCTGGAAATTGAGATTGAAATTGACAGAGGCATTGGTTATGTGCCGGTAGAAGTCCGCGAGCGCGATGAACAAAATGGCCGTGAAATAGGAGTGATCGCCATTGATGCCATTTATACGCCTATCAAGCGTGTAAATTACGAAATTGAAAATATGCGCGTCGGCAAGCGCACTGACTATGACAAAGTAACGTTGGAAATTGTTACCGATGGCAGTATTACTCCAGCGGAGGCTTATGCCAAAGGTGTGGCCATTCTCGTTTCCCAATTCTCTTCTCTGGCAGAAGTGGAGGGATCGCCGGCAGAAGTGTCAGAAAAGGCCATGCCTGAAACAGAAAATGTTGTTTCAGTCGCGGAAGATACAGAAGACAAGAAGCCGGTTAAGAAAATTGTCAGGAAGAAAAAGAAAGCCGAAGCATAAATATGAAACATCAGCATAAAGGCCGTGTTTTTGGCCGCGAGAAAGATCAGCGCCGAGCATTATTGAAGACCCTTCTGGGAAGTTTAGTTTTGCGCGAGCGCATTACCACCACGGAAGCCAAGGCGAAAGAAATGAAAAATTTTATTGATCAGATTGTTAACAAGGCGAAGGCCGGAAGAGAAGATACTTTGTTGCGCGTGACTCTGATTCGCGAATTGCGGTGTCTGCTTCCTTTGGTCGCAGTCAAAAAACTTTTTAGCGATTTTAGCGCGCGTTTTGACGGACGTAAGAGCGGATATGTGCGCGTGGTGAAACTGGATCGGCGCAAGAGCGACTCCGCCAAGATGGCTATTATTGAATTTGTATAAACTTATGGCGCAAAGCAAGAGAACAATAATTGATCGGCAGTACCATCTTTTTGACGCGAACGGTAAAATCCTCGGCCGTTTGGCCACTGGGATCGCTCGCATATTGATGGGCAAGCACAAAGTAAATTACGCGCCGCATATTGATGGCGGAGACTTTGTCGTGATTATCAATTCTGACAGCATAGCGGTTACCGGAAACAAACTGAAGCAAAAAATTTATCACCGTTTTAGTGGTTATCCGGGCGGTATCAGTTCCATAGCTCTGGGAGATCAAATGAAAAAAGACTCCCGCAAAGTGCTCTGGCAGGCGGTCTACAATATGCTTCCGAAAAATTCCTTGCGCGATAGAATGTTGAAACGTCTACTGATCCACAAGGACGCCGACCACAAGACGAAAATTATTCATATCACTCACGTATAAATTTAAACTATGGCAACGAAGGCAACTCAAAAACCGGAGGTCAAAAAAGTCGTTAAGAAAAAAGAAACGCCCAAGGCAACTAAAAAGACATCAGAGAAAAAAAAGCCCGTTGCAGTCGCGGCTGTTTCATCCCAGCCTCCAGCTTCGGAACGTTATGTATACGCTGTGGGTCGCCGCAAAACTGCCGTAGCGCGAGTGCGTTTGTATCCGAACGCCGAAGGAGCGGAAGAAATGATGGTTAATAAACGGTCGTCACGCGCATATTTTGGTACAGCCATTTTGGAGAATGTCGCTTTTACCCCGCTTCGGGCTACCGGTTTAGCCAATGCATTTCGCGTATCTGTTGTGGCGCGCGGCGGAGGTTTGCACGGCCAGGCCGATGCGGTGAAACTGGGGGTAGCTCGCTGTTTGATCAAATCTGACCCGCTTTTACGTCCCACGCTTAAAGCTCTGGGTTTTCTGACTCGCGATGCGCGCGTAGTGGAACGCAAGAAACCCGGACTCAAGAAAGCCCGCCGCGCTCCGCAGTGGGCGAAGCGTTAGAAACCGAAAAGATTATTTGGTTGCGTCGGAAATTCAATGAAATCAAGCTCGCCCGTTTCCAGCGTGAAGTAGACGCGGTTATTTTCAAAGCGGGAAAGCACTTGAAAGATGGGGGATGAGAATGAGGCGATTGACTCTATGTTTCTTCTGTCGCGATTATCCAACTCTATGATTTTAGCGTTCTCACCCGTGGTGAATATGATATGTTCATAGTCTTTGGTCCACTGGACATTTTTGATGGAGTTTGAAAAACGAGCCGCCTGCAGAGTTGTGTCCTTTTCTCGCACGGGCTGAGTTTTCCAATCATTTGTGAAATACACGGCAATTTCATTGTCGGTGAAAAAAAGGAGTTTTTTCCCGTCGTCAGAAAATTGCGCGCCTCTGGCCCCGTTTTCCAAAAGCGTTTTGAAAATTACTTCGTCAGCGGACAGCTTATTATAAATCCAAAATTTTCCGTTCTGACGCTCTCTGACGGCTAAGCGATTATCATCGTATACCACGAGCGAATAATCGCTCTCGGGATTTACATCAATAGGCGTGGTGGTGATTTGGACCGGCTGAATATCCGTATTAGCAGAAATGCGATAGATGATGCCGTTATCACGGCTCAAGTAGTAGATATTATTTCCAGAAATATCGTAGGCAAGTATATTTTCTTTGATAAAAAGCGGCGTAGCCTCCAGCGTTTCGGTGTCGGCGCGATAAAGAGTGTTGCCTGACAGGTAAAAAATGAAATTGCGTGCGGTAGGATCCCAGCGAGGATTAAATAGCGAGCGTTTGTTGGGTGTGAGCGTTTGCAGAGTGGCTATATTCTTGTCATTGATGTTGACGACGAAATAAGCGCGTGCTTCATTATGTTCAAGCGGAATGATGAGCTTACGGTTATCCGGAGACCATTCTATATTTTCTTCATCTGAAGGAAGAGAGGCTTGAGAAAAAGAAAATACCTGATCATTTATCAATGTGTCGGTGTTCAAAGTATCCACTATGAACTCGTCATTTTTTATTCCGGCTACGGCGAAAAGATTTTGATCCGGCGCGGGGAATATTTTTAGGGCGGAGTTTATCTCTGGAATTTTTTGCGGCGGGGAGTCATTTTTGACAAGCAGGACATTCCAAAAGTCAGTGGAGAGGCCGCTTTGGACGATAGCCTTTTTGGACCACGGCAGATAACCATCGGCGGAAACTTTGACAAAATGCTCTCCGGGCTTCAGTCCGGAAATAAGGATAGCGTTGTTGAGGATTCCCAGACTTTGTTCCGGAACGGGTTTATCATCAATCCGAATAGTTACCGTTTGCGGATTTGATTTGATGGATATGGAGCCGGTGTAAATGAAAATACCGCGTTCAAAATTGAAGCGGTAACCGAACGTATAAAAAACTACCGCGAAAGCGCTAATGAAAAACACGCCTACAAACGTCCAAAATACGAGTCGTTGAATATGTCGCATAGTCAGCATTTGTCCAGTATACCTCAAAAGTACATAACCTTGTAGTAATTATCATAGATGACGGCAGGCTTTTGCAAAATTTTTAGCGAAGTGTTAGTATATAAACAGGCTTGAGGTTTATCTTTAATGTAACGTATATGTTGTTGCAAGGGGCGGGTTCTCTGAAGGCAAAGGCTTTGGGGTTGTTGGTCTTGCTTCTTTTTTCTGGGGTGTTTGTGATGAATGCTTCCGCCAGTCATTCTTGGGGCAATTACCATTGGGCTCGCACGGCAAATCCGTTTACTTTACAAATTGGTGACAATGTATCATCGCAATGGGATGCGTATTTGGGTACGACATCTGGCGATTGGAGTCAATCCACGGTATTAGATACAAATATTGTTGCTGGTGGTACTACTACGGATGTGCGAAAGTGTCGCGCGACGAGTGGGCGCGTGGAGGTATGCAACGCAAAGTACGGAAATAATGGCTGGCTCGGTGTCGCGTCAATCTGGGCAAACAGCGATAGTCATATCACCAAAGGCACCGTCAAAGTGAACGACACTTATTTCAATACTTCAAAATACAATCCGTCCGCGTGGCGCAATTTTGTGATGTGTCAGGAAGTAGGACACACGCTGGGGCTGGATCATCAGAACGAGAACTTTAACGATTTCAACCTGGGTACGTGTATGGATTATACGAGTGATCCGACTGGTACTGCCGGTACTAATGGGACGCTTGATAATGAGCATCCGAATCAGCATGACTATGATGAATTGGGGATCATTTACACGCATACGGATAGCTTTACTACGTTGTTAAATAGATTGTTTTCTGTGTCGGCGCGCGTCAGTAATAGGGATATTGACACGGCTAATCCGAAAGAATGGGGCAAAGAAATACGCAAAGACAGAAAGGGCAGAGGCGCATTTTATGAACGCGATCTGGGAAAAAGTGAGAAACTTTTCACGTTTGTGGTGTGGGCGGATTGATTATAGCAAACACGTTTTATGACTAACAAATATATTGTATGGGTATTGGGAGCGGCCTTGGTTTTTGTGTTGGGAGCTTTTGTGTGGCTGTGGAAATCGCAAGAAAGAATTGCGCCGACACAGAAAACCTCGGAAACTTCTGATAAAATTATGAATACCAAACAAGAGCCGTCTGGCGTTGGTGAAACTCCAACTGATAAGACAAAAACACCCGCGAACCTGGATGATATAGCTCAAAACATAGGCGCCGATGCCAGTGATGATCGGACCGCTATGGAGAGCGAAGCGACATCCGAACTCGGCTCGCTAGAAGAGGGAAATACCGTTGTTAATGACTTGGGAAAAACCTATGATGAATCGATATATTAAGTTGACGCTAGCTGGAGTATCGGCTGCTCTTTTAGTTTTTTTTGCCGTCCCTGCGGAGGCTTTCTGGCCGTCCGGCATTGGTATTGATCTGACGCCAAAATTGCCCAAGTTTGATTTACCTTTACCGAAAGCCAAGAATACGGAGGAATTTTGCAACAAATTTTCCGACAAGGCTGATGCTATCGCTTCACGTCTGGCGGAGCGTCAAACCAAAGTGACAGATTTCGTGAATGGACAAGAAAGCAGACAAGACGAACTTCGCAATAATCGGGATGCCGATTTGACGGAGCATCGTTCTAGAGCGGATGAAAAGCGAAATGAGTGGTACGCGAGACTTGAGGACAGAGCTGATACCGACGGAGAGAAAGACGCGGTGGTGAAATTCAAACAAGCCGCGGAAGACGCCGTTGATACACGTCGCAATGCGGTGGATGCGGCGATTTCGGTGTTCCGTAAAGGAGTGGATATGGCGATTGTCGGACGCAAAGATTCTTTGAAAAGCGCCCGTGATACATTCAAGACTGCGGTGGATGCGGCGGTGGCTAAAGTGAAAACTGATTGTGATAATGGGGAAACTACGATTACTATTCGTTCCAATTTCAAAACGAGCCTCAAAACCGCGCGCGAAGCGCTCAAAACCGACAGGAAAGATACGGACAAGGTGGGCGCGCAGGTGAAGGCTTTAGCTGAAACGCGACGTACGGCTGTGAAAAAGGCCATTGCTGATTTTGACGCGGCGTTAAAAAATGCTTTAACAGAGCTAAAACAAGCGTTTGGCGGATAACTATTTTCTTGAAAACATCTTGACAGCTGGAAAAAGACACCTTGACAGGGTGTTTTTTAGTCTCTTGCAATTTTTTCAATTTAGGTTTTTTTAGGGTGTATAATTAACTCATTGGATTGGAAAGTAAATTGCGTGACATGGTCGATGGTCGCGCCTTATGTATTAAATAATTAACTAACTTGATATATAAATATAAACGTTATGAGCATTCATACAATAACTTTCATTCTTTTGGTTATCGGAGGATTGAATTGGCTCGTGCTCGGTTTGTTTGGTTGGGACCTGGGAGTGCTTTTCGGCGGACAGATGGAGCTTATCTCCAGGGTGATTTATGTGCTGGTTGGTGTTGCGGCGGTGTACGAGATTTTCTCGCACAAGAATAATTGCAGAGCGTGCGCTCCAACGCAAGCAATGTAATTGCGTGTAATAGTGTCCGCTTGCGCCCCGTCTTTGACGGGGCGCTTTTGGTTTTTTGGGTTCAGACTGACGTGATATACTATATACAGAGTATGCAAAATAAGAAACAGCGTATCCGAAATATCCGATTGCGGAAGCTTTTGAAAATTCATACCGTTTTAACCTCCGTTTTTCTCGGAGTGTATTTTTTGGCGGCTTTTTTTGATCCGGGATTTTTATCTTACGATTTGAGGCAAAAATACAACGCTTTGGCGGACGATACTCTGGTTATTACGGCGACAGTTCTGGGTTCTCCGGCGCAACCAGTGGTAACTGCTACGGCAGAGTGCAATAGTGTCACTGGAGTTTTGAGTATCGCGCTTAACTGGGTGGATGACGCGAATACTTATACTTATGATATTGACCGGAACAGTCTGCCGCTCGTTACCGGATTAACAGCATCAGAATATACTGATCTGAACGTGACGGTTGCCACTACTTATGAATACATTGTCACTGCCAACGGACCTATGGGACCGGGATTTGCGGAGTCTGTTCCGGTTTCAGTGACAACGCCGGCCGGGTGTACTGTTACGGCTACCGCGCCGCAAGTCAGCATTCTTTCATTCGGAGGGCGAGGGGTAGATTCGTATGATGGAATGCCGCGCGTGAATGATCGCCGACCGGTATTTTCCGGCACGACCAATATGTCAAACGCGATTATCCAAGTGGTTATCGGTTCCGCGAACGGTTTTGCGGCAGAGTTTTTTGCCAACGCCAACGGATATTGGGAGTGGAAGCCGCCCTCGGAGCTTAATTCCGGCAATCAAACATTTACGGTAACGGCTATTGATCCTAGCGACGTCGCTCGGCAGGCTATGGCATCCTTGAAATTCGGTATCAAGAAAAAAGATGATAAAATTGGAGAAAGCTCAAAACAAGAGGTTTCTATAATTCCAACCCCGGAAGAGGGCATCGCGCAATCAGACAGGGAATTACCAATCAGATTTTCTTTTTCAGTGGAGAATGATAACAGAACAGTGAGACAGGGCGAGGCGCTTAAACTCTTTTTATTGATTAAGCATCTGGCCAAACGATATCATAATACCAATATCCCTTTTCGTTTCAGTATCGTAAATGACGAGGGTAACGCAGTGGTCTCCGTTACAAACGAAGAATTGCTCTCCAAAGAGCGGGAAATTTGGAAATTGCTGGAAATGCCAATGTATATAGCGGCCGGGCAATACATCGTGAGAACCGAGGTTCTTTTTGATAATGTTAATGTTAGCCGGGAGGACAGCGTTTTAATAACGGAATTGCCGCTTATACGATTGGGCGGAGAAGCGTCTATCACATATGCTGAAATTATGCGCAATCTGGGATGGATAACGTTAATTTTACTGGTCTTGCTTCTGCTCTGGTTGTTTATGTTTATTAGAGAATATTGGATGTATTTGCAGGCTCTGCGGCATATCACGGAACGGCAATTTATCAAAGCCGGATTTTTGGCAAAAAGAAAGGGGGTAATACGTTGATTATGAATATTATATTGGTGGCGATAGACTTAGTGACAGTAATAATTTTTATGCTTATCCTTGTGTTTTCCGTAGGCATTGTGTGGCGCGTGGAAAAAGAACTGGATCTCTCATACAAATGTTTTGTCATCGCGGCGGGGTGCCTGACACTCGCGGAAATCATCGGATTCTACGCGGATCCGGCTTTTAACATAATTGCATTGAGCAAAGGTTTGCGATTAGTCGGGGCGGGGTTTTTACTCGCGAGCGTATTTCTGATGCGGGATCTCTTGCGCAAACTGGACGGAGAGAAGAATCCTGATAAAAAGTAGTTTTTCTAAAACGCGCATAGGAAACGTTATGGATGACACGGATTGCATACTGGCATACCAACAGGGCAATGAAGACGCTTTCGCGCCATTGGTTCGAAAGTATTTGCCGTCAGTCTATAATTTTATTTTTCAAATGACGCGTGACCGGGCGGTTGCCGAAGACCTAGCCCAAGAAACCTTCATCAAGGCCTGGAAGCACATAAAACGTTTTGACCAGAATCAAAGCTTCAAGGTTTGGTTGTTCGCTATCGCCAAAAATACCGCCTATGATTTTTTGAAAAAGAAAAAAACCATTCCACTTTCGTCATTCGAAGACAATGAGGGAAAGAATGTGCTTGAAGAAACTTTAAGCGGAAACGCGAAGCTTCCGGATGAGATTCTGGAAAGAAAAGAGATAGTCAAAGAATTGGAGCGCGCCCTTCTTAAGATTCCAAAGCTGTATCGGGAATTGCTCATACTGGCTTATCGGGAAGATTTTTCGCTTCAGGAAATTTCCCAGATTCTTGCGGAACCGTACAACACTATAAAAAGCCGCCACAATAGAGCCATAGAAAAGCTTAAAACATCTATGCTTTCGGGCGTTGCGTCCGAAGATGGTGTTCATTCGTAATATATATTATATAAGGTATGAATACTCTCAATTCTTTATTCAAGAATATTCAGTCAGCCAATCCGGAGGTTGGTTTGGAGCATAGGATTTTATATGCCATATCTCTTGAAAAAATTGCGCGTGTCAAGCGTCGCCGATTGATATTCTCGTATATTGGGTTGTCAGGGTCGTTTGCTATGCTTGTTTTTGTCTGGATGGTTTTTGCAACAGCGATTCTAAAATCAGATTTTTGGTATCTGTTTTCTCTTATGTTTTCCGACGCGGCAATTGTCGCGCGTAATTGGAATACATTTTTATTCGCTCTGCTGGAAACAATGCCAATACTTCCCGCGCTCTTAATCTTGGTCCCGATGTTTACACTTTTCCTTTCTTTCAGCATGTATTTTTCTAACGCGGGCAAGCGGCATTTTAGTTATTAAAACAAGATAATTACGCAAATATTATGAGTGCTCAAGAAATGGTGCGATCAAAAAACTTTAAAATTGCGGCAATGGTAGTTGGTGTTTTGTTGGTTGCTATTGTCAGTTTCGCTGGTGGACTGGCAGTCGGTTTTCACAAGGCGCGTTTCTCGTATGCTTGGGGAGAAAATTATGAACGTAATTTTCTCGATCGGCGCGATATGATGTCAGGCAGGCGCGATATGATGGAGAGCTTCGGATATGACAGATTTGGTGGACGCGATTTCCGCAACGCTTATGGCGTGTCGGGCACAATTATTTCTATTTCCGGAGATACAATTGTCGTCAAGGACAGGGACGAGAAAGAGAACACGGTTGTCGTTACAGACAAAACGCTCATTAAATGGGGGCGCGAGACTGTGCAATTTGGTGATTTGAAGAGCGAAGATAAGATAGTCGTGGTCGGCAGGCCCGGCGATAATGGTACTATCAATGCCGATCTCATTCGTGTGTTCGGGAGCAATTGAAATAATTGGATTATGAAACTGAAAAAATCTTTTATCGTTGTTGCTATTCTTTTGGCATCCGGAGGATATTATTGGTACAGCCGGTCGCAAACAAAAACTTCTTTGGTGCGATATGTGACGGTAACCGCAGAGAAAGGCGCTCTGATGACCTCTGTTGCGGGAAGCGGCAATGTTGCTATTGATCAGATCGCCAATGTTGACCCGACCATTACCGGAACCGTTGCCGGTCTTTCTGTCGCGGTCGGTGATCATGTGAAGAAAGGGCAACTTTTATTTATTATTGATAATGATCAACTTGGGGTAAGTGTCGCGAAATCTATCGCCTCCCTTGACCAATCCAAACAGGCCTTTAAATCCGCGAAAGTGCAACTCAAGCAGGCAAAGGCGGATTTGTCTGATGCCAAGAAAAGCGGTAGCGGAAAATCGAGAGCCCAGAAAGATGTTTTGAATAAAAAAGTTGACGTCGCAGAACTGGGCATTGTATCGGCGCAGCAAGATCTGGCCGCTTCTCAAGCTGATTACGGCAATCAATTATCTATCGCCGGAAAAAGAAAAGTCGTGTCTCCGATAGATGGAACGGTGAACGCGGTCAATATCAAGAATGGTGATGACTTGGCTAAGGTTTCAAGCGGTACTTCAAGACAAACCCCGATCATTATCGGAGACCTCGGGACGCTCAAGGCGCAAGTGGAGGTGAACGAAGTGGATATTCCGAACGTGAGTATCGGACAGAAAGCCGTGCTCAAATTTGACGCTATTGATGGACTGAATATTTCAGGCAAGATTGAGAAAATGGATGCGCTCGGAACGATTACTCAAGGAGTTGTGACATACAAGGTTACTATCGGTTTTGACACGCTCGATCCGAGAATCAGGCCGGAGATGAGTGTTTCGGCTTCGCTTGTCACCGATGTAAAGCAAGATGTCATCATTGTTCCAAACGGCGCCATAAAGACAGAGGGTACGACGACTTATGTCGAAACGTTGGATGGTCAGACGCCGAAACGGCATACGGTGGAAGTTGGCGCGTCCAATAGCAAGGAGACGGAAATAATTAGTGGTATCAATGCTGGGGAGAAGGTAATCACTCAAACTATCGATCCGACCAAGACAACTACTGGTTCTTCTGGTCAGCCGGGCGGATTCAGGCTTTTTGGCGGAGGCAGGTAAATGTTATGATTAAATGTGAAAAACTTTCCAAAATTTATTTAAATGGAGACGTTGAAACAGTCGCGTTGAAAGAAGTATCGTTTCAGATAGAGAAAGGGGAATTTGTTTCTATCATTGGTCCTTCCGGATCGGGAAAATCGACATTGATGCACATACTGGGGGCGCTGGATACACCGACTAGCGGGCAATATTTTTTGGATGGAAAAGAAGTCTCAAAATTGAGCGATGATGAGTTATCAGAATTGCGCCGAGATAAGATCGGCTTCGTTTTCCAGTCCTTCAATCTTTTGCCGCGGGCGACGGTACTTCGCAATGTGATGTTGCCGCTTTTGTACACAGATACGACAGGGAAGGAGCGTGAACAGAGGGCGCGGGAAGCTTTATTTTCTGCTGGCATGGAAGAGGGTAAATTGTACAATCTTTCCAATCAGCTTTCCGGAGGACAGATTCAGCGCGTCGCCATCGCACGAGCGCTTATCAACAATCCGGCGATCATTCTAGCCGACGAACCGACGGGGAATTTAGACACAAAAACCAGCCAAGTTGTTATGGAAACACTACGAGAATTGAACCTGGCGGGACATACAATCATTCTTATCACGCACGAGATAGATATAGCGAAGTACGCGCGCCGCATTATCTCTATTCGCGATGGAGCTATTGAAAGTGATGCAACCATATGATTTATAAAGACATACTACAAGAGACATTTGCGTCGCTTTCGGCAAACAAAGTCCGATCCAGTCTGACGATTTTGGGTATCGTTATCGGTATTGCTTCAGTGATTACGATGATTTCCATTGGGCAGGGAGCGCAGAGTTCTATACAAAGCAGTATCGAGGCCATAGGTTCTAATCTGATAATAGTCCGGCCGGGAGCTCAACGGAGCGGCGGAGTGAGCGGCGGACAAGGGAGCGCTCAAACATTGACTCAAGAAGATGTGAGCGCGATACAAATTGAAGGGGAGAATATCCTGGCTATAGCGCCGGATGTGACGCGGCGCTATCAGATTACCGCCAAGGGCAATAACACCAACACATCTGTTATCGGAACCGCTCCGGATTATTTGACGGTGAGAAATATCAAAATGGACACCGGCGCATTTTTTACGGCGTCACAAATTAAATCTTCCGCGAAAGTCGCCGTGCTGGGAGCGACGGCTAAGTCTGATTTATTTGGCAATGACACGGAGCCTATCGGGCAATTTATTCGTATAAAAAACGTTGAATTTCAAGTGATCGGAGTCGCGCAGGCTAAAGGCGGCTCCGGCTTCAGCAATCCGGATGAATCTGTGTATATACCGATCACGAGCGCGCAACATTTCCTTTCTGGGGATAATTATGTGAATACTATCAGTATCGCTTCCGTGAATCAGGATGTTATGACGGCCGTGCAAGAGCAAGTTACCCAAATTCTTCTCCATCGGCACAATATCACAGAACCAGCGTCCGCCGATTTCAATATTATAAATCAGAATGATATTATTGCCACGGCTTCAAATATCACAGGGACATTTACTATTTTGCTGGCTTCCATTGCCGGTATCTCATTGCTGGTCGGAGGTATAGGTATTATGAATATGATGCTGACCACAGTAACAGAGCGTACGCGGGAAATCGGTTTGCGCAAGGCGGTCGGCGTAAAAAGATTGTATATCAATCTCCAGTTTCTTTCAGAAGCGGTGGCGCTGACATTTTTTGGAGGATTAGTCGGTATTCTTTTGGGCTGGCTGGCTTCGTTGGCAGTATCTCGGTTTGCCGGTCTTGTGACGCAGGTGTCTCTATCATCTATCCTGCTTGCTTTTGGCGTATCGGCGGCCGTGGGGATCGCGTTCGGATTTTATCCGGCGCGCAGGGCGGCTAATCTTAGTCCGATTGAAGCCCTGCGATACGAGTAGGTTTTTTCCCTTTTTCTTGATAAAAAAATTGATTTGTGACATCATAGGAGGAAGCTTTTGCGCTGTTATATGGCTTATCTCACAACTCCCAAACTCATTTTTCCTATTGATGATTATCAGGTGAATGGCGCGCCGTTTGGCAAGCGCTCTGTGTATAACGGCGTTGTGTGGGGACTGCACTTGGGCGAAGATTGTCTGGCGGAGGCGGGGACTGACGTGAGGGCTATCGGACGCGGCCGGGTAGTCTATTCCGCCTTTCACCCGGGGACTGGAGAAAAAGGCAACTGGGGAAATATTATCATCATCCGTCATAAGCAAGCTAAAACACGCAGGGTTTTTTATTCGGTATACGCTCACCTGGGAAAATGTTTCAAGCTCATCGGAGAAAAAGTAGACTTAGGCGAGCCGCTTGGATTTATCGGCGAGGGGAATACGCCGGAAAATGGATTTTGGCCGGCGCATTTGCATTTCGCTATTTACATTGGGCCTTGGCGAGATGAGGTATTGCCTGGTTATTGGAAAGAAGGCGACCAGCGCACGCGCCCCGAATGGTGGCAGAAGCCCAGTGATTTTATTAAACAGTATCTGGACCAACATGCCGATTGACTGTTTTTTCTAATTTTGCTATACTGAAGGCTCTTGGATTTGTGGTAAAGCGGTTAACCATTGAAAATAGAAAATAAGTTTCATGGTACGTATACAAAAAAAACATACGCTCGTGGTTGTCGCGTTACTGAGCATTTTTTCTTTGACAGGCGTATTCTATACTTTGGCAGTCAAGAAAGCCCTCGGTTCCAAAGCTATAGTCATTGAGAGTCAAAATAAGTCCAAACAAAAAGAAATTGAACCACAAAATATAACCGCGTCTCCGCAAGAGAGCGCTGAAGGTGTTGCCGTAATATTGCCGCAAACAGCAGTTACGGACGAAGAGATACCTGTTTCGCCAACACAAGCCAAAGACGCGCAAGCTGTCGCGACATCTGGCGCAGTGGAAGCAGGAAGTACGTACCCTCTTCACAAAAATATCACCGTGACTTACTTTTGGGCCGGCGAGGAAGCAGGAAAGGATAACAAAAATATTTCCAATCTGCCGAGCGCCTGGGACGAACAATGGGTCAGGCATTTCGGCGGCGTTGACAGTCCTCGTAATCGAAGCGGTTATTTTCCGTCCGACTTTGCGCCCAAAGAAAATCCTTTTTATTTCGCGCTTCCTTATAATGATTTCAACAGCAAGGGTGATCGCAGAGAGGAAGTGGCTAATGTGATTCCCTGGGCCAAGTCGCAAAAATGGAAAAACGACGAATCAATGCTTAAGAATCAATGGATAAAAATTATCAAGGGTGATAAAGTCGCTTACGCGCAGTGGCAAGATGTCGGTCCCTTCAAAGAAGATGATGTAGATTATGTGTTTGGTAAAGCGCTGCCAAAAAGTAAAACTAATAATAACGCTGGCCTGGATGTTTCACCTGCCGTTCACGATATACTCGGACTTTCAGATATTGATCATGTAGATTGGCAATTCGTGCCGTTTAGCGCCGTTCCGGACGGCCCTTGGAAAAAAGTGATTACTACTTCGCAGATATACTGGCAATAAAAGCGGAAAACGCGCCTTTCTCGGGCGCGTTTTGCTTTTAGAGGCGGGTATAGCGTTAGTCGGGAGTTCTTGTTTTATAACGCGAAACGGCATACTCTGGATATATAATCTTTCGTTGTATGCCAATATTTTCAGCACATCCGATTTTTTATGATAAAGGGGGACGGCGCTCCCGTTATTCCAGAAGGACTATTTTTTCCGTGGGCGTGTTTTTGGCAAGTCTCTTGGTTATTATGATTGCCAGCATCATTGTCCGTCCAAATTTGCCCTCGCTCATTCTAACCAAGCCTCTACTCACATTAAGAGGCGCGCCTAATGTACCGCGGAGCACCGCGCCGCTTTCTGAATACGCGCCCTTTGATGCTAAAAGTTTTATCACCTCACTTAACATCGGACAAAAATCCACTCCGAAACAAGAAACTTTTCAAAAAAAGAGCGCGCCCGTGTAT
Organism: Candidatus Moraniibacteriota bacterium; assembly: GCA_023261695.1. Taxonomy (GTDB): domain Bacteria; phylum Patescibacteriota; class Minisyncoccia; order Moranbacterales; family UBA1568; genus UBA1568. The sequence continues at coordinate 11,947 of JAHFON010000007.1, read as the reverse complement.
GGGTTTTATGTGAATTGGGATGATAATAGTTTTACTTCTTTTAAGCAAAATATCGGGAAATTGGACGTGCTGGTACCGGAGTGGCTGCATCTGGCTGACGACGCGGGCAATGTCGTGCTAGACGATGAGAGCCGTCAAAATGAAACACTGCAGTATATTCGCGCCGTGCGTTCAGATCTGCCTATCGTGCCGCTCATCAATAATTTTGATAACGCAACTCAAGATTGGGACAGCGCTCGTTTGGCGCGTATGCTCATCAATCCTGTCGCGCGCGGGAAACTCATAGACGCCATAGCGGAATATTTGAAGCAAAATAATTTCAAAGGCATCAGCATTGATTTTGAAGACGTTCCTTTGCACAGGCAAGCCGATCTGGTGCAATTTATGTCCGAGCTCTACGGCAAGTTGCATCCTTTGGGATTGCAAGTATCGCAGAATATTCCGCTGGACGATCCTGAATTTGACGCCAAGAAACTCTCTCAATACGCGGATTTTCTAATCCTGATGGCGTACGATGAGCACTCGGTGTATGACACTTCTGCCGGCGCGGTAACTTCGCAAAGCTGGTTTGTGGAATCTTTGACAGACCGTTTCAAACAAGCGCCGCCCGAAAAATATATCGTAGCTTTGGGGGCGTACGGATACGATTGGAAAGGTGAGGCCGCCGTTGGTACAGAGGCGACTTTTCAGGAGGCGATCCGGACAGCCGAAGAATCCGACGCGACCGTGACGCTTGATAAAGATTCATTGACACCGACTTTTGATTATTACGACGAAAACGATACGCTTCATCATGTCTGGTTTCTGGATGCCGTGTCGGCGTTCAATCAAATCGTAGCGGCGCAAAAACTCGGCGGTCCGGCGGGGTACGCGTTGTGGAGACTGGGATCGGAAGATCCGGCAGTTTGGAATGTTTTGACACAGCAGAAAAGAAAACTGGATGAGTCTGTCGCGCAGTCGCTGGAAATGTTGCGCTCCGGTTATGATATTGATTATGAAGGCAAGGGAGAAATTTTGCGCGTGACGGCCGTTCCGGCTGATGGCAAACGCGATATTTTCTACGATAATGCTTTTGGATTTATTGTGGAAGAAAAAATTACCGCTTTTCCATCGGCTTATGTCATTACGCGTTGGGGCGGAGATAATCAGAAAAAAATCGCTTTGACTTTCGATGACGGCCCGGATGCCAAATATACGCCGCAAGTATTGAGTATTCTCAAAAAGTATCGTGTGCCGGCGACATTTTTTGTGGTAGGGGTCAATGCCAATCTTCACCCGTCTCTTTTGCGCCGTACAATGGATGAAGGTCATGAAATCGGTAATCATACCTACACTCATCCCAATATTACAAAAATTACAGAGGGGCAATTTCGGGCGGAATTGAATGCCACAGAGAGATTATTTGAAGGCATTTTAGGGCGCAAAGTATTGCTTTTCCGTCCGCCGTACGCGGAAGATGTTGAGCCGGCTACTCCTGATCAAATTGCGCCATTGGAATTTACCACCGCGCTGAATTACTATACGGTGGGTATGCATATTGATCCGCGTGACTGGGATAGTCCCGGGGTGGATACGATCGTATCCAGTGTCATAGGCGGAGCCACTCTAGGAGACGGCAATGTAGTCTTGCTCCATGACGGCGGCGGTAACCGCGATCAAACTATCGCCGCACTTCCCAAAATTATTGAAAATTTACAAGCGCAAGGATTTGAATTGGTAACGATTGCGGATTTGCTCGGAGTTTCCCGTGATGAAATGATGCCGCAAGTCAGCGCGCGAGAACAGCAACTGGCCCGTTTCAACGGCGCGGGGTTTTGGGTAGTGACGGGATTCAACCGTTTTCTGTCGCTTATGTTCAGCATAGGCATCGTACTCGGAATCATCCGTTTGATTTTTCTCGGCACGCTCGCCACAGCGCAATGGGCGTACACGCGCTTCAAAAGACACGGGGAAGCACTCGTTGATTTTTTGCCATCCGTGGCGGTAGTTATTCCGGCTTACAATGAGGGCATAGTGGTGGTGCGCACGGTGCAGGCTATTCTTGATTCAACCTATCCGGATGTGACGGTGATTGTCGTAGATGACGGCTCAACAGACGATACCTTTATCAGATTGTATGAAGTCTTTGAACATCATCCGCGTGTCAAACTTTTTACACAATCTAACTCCGGCAAGGCGCAAGCTCTCAATTTCGGTATCAGCCATACAGATGAACAGAAGGAGATCATCATTACTTTGGATGCCGACACGCTTTTTCGGAAAGATACGATCTCGAAACTCATCCGGCGTTTCGTTGATACACGAATAGCGGCAGTAGCGGGTAACGCCAAAGTGGGAAATCGGGTGAATATCTTGACTCGTTGGCAGGCGTTGGAATACATTACGAGTCAAAATTTTGATAGGCGCGCTTTTGAGATGATGAACTGCGTGACGGTCGTACCCGGAGCGGTGGGAGCTTGGCGGCGGAATGCTATCGTGGAAACAGGAGGATTTTCTTCCGATACGCTGGCAGAAGACGCCGATCTGACGTTTACGCTTCTGCGTTCCGGCTATCGCGTGGCCTATGATGACGAAGCGTTCGCGTTTACGGAAGCTCCAGACACAGTGCATAATTTTATCAAACAGCGTTTTCGCTGGATGTTCGGAACATTACAAACTGCCTGGAAGCATCGCGACACGCTTTTTCGCCCGCGTTACGGATCTCTCGGATTTTTTGCGGTGCCGAACGTCTTTGTTTTTCAAGTTTTTTTTCCGTTGATCTCGCCGTTTATGGATCTGGCGCTTATATTTTCCCTTTTGTGGGTGGGTTGGCAGAAATATCAGCATCCGGTTGGTTTCGACGCGCCGCACACTCTGCAGGGGATCTTATTTTTCTACGTGCTCTTTCTGGCGATTGATATGCTGACCGCTCTCGTCCCATTTTTCTTGGAGCGCAAAGAACAATGGAGTCTGCTTTGGTGGATGCCGCTTCAGCGTTTCTTCTATCGACAGCTGATGTATTATGTCGCGATCAAAGTGGTCTTCGCCGCGATAAAAGGCAAACTTGCCCGTTGGGGTACGCTTGAACGTCATGGGACGGTGACTCTTTCAGCGAGAAAATGAAATACTAAATTCTAATCTGAAATGCAATTTTGTAAATAGTGCGCTCGGAGGGAATCGGACCCCCGACCCTCTGGTTCGAAGCCAGATGCTCTATCCACTGAGCTACGAGCGCGGTAGAATACAACTCTCAACCTAGCTCAAAGCCCACAAGACGTCAACACGGAAAAATACAAAAACATAGTGGTAATCTGAAGTATGACGCGGTTTGTAACCCACAGAAAATAGTGTATACTGCGCATTGTGAAGTATTATTTTTAATATTGCAAATATGTCTGATGATTTTATCAAGCGTCTCAAAGTCTCGGCTTTGGTCCTGCTTTCACTTTCAGTGGCGGCCTACGTTTATCAGTATGGCCGATCGGTCAATCTGACGAACCAGAATTCATTTACGGTAGTGGGCGAGGCGAATACGGAAGTCGCAACTGATATAGCAACATTTACCGCAAGTGTCGTGACGGAAGGCGGAAACAATGTGGCTGACATACAGAAACAGAATGCGGAAAAAATGAACACCATCAACGCTTTTTTGAAAGAGCAGGGCGTGGATAAAAAAGACTTAAAAACGAGCCAGTACGCGCTTTCGCCGCGTTATACTTATCCAAATTGTGCCGACCGATCAGCTTGTCCGCCCCCGTCAATTTCCGGTTACACATTGACGCAAACGCTGACCATTAAAGTGCGCGATCTGGAGAAGCTGGGGAATATTTTGTCTGGCATCACAGAGAAAGGCGCCAATACGGTTTCTGGCATTGATTTTGTGGTGGATGATGATAGTGACGCGCAACAGAAAGCGCGCGCGGAGGCTATAGGCAAAGCGCAAAAGAAAGCGCAGGAGATTGCCAGAGCGGGAAATTTCAGAGTTGGGCGTTTAATTTCTATTTTTGAAGAAGAGAGTGGCGGTATCCAGCCAGATTTTACCACGGGTTTTGGCGGAGCTGGTGAGGTTTCTTCTCAAACTAAAGTGGCTCCGGTTATTGAGCCTGGAGTTAAATCCGGAAAAGTGAGGATGGATTTGACTTACGAAATAAAAAATTGACGATAAACCCCACGGGGGTGACTAGAGGGAATCGGACCCTCGTTCACGGTACCACAAACCGCTGTCTTGCCATTAGACGATAGTCACCCCCGTGGGTTCTATAAAAATCAAATTGTTTTTCCGTATGTGCCCCGAGAGAGAATCGGACTCCCATCAAGACCTTAGAAGAGTCCCGCTTTATCCATTAAGCTATCGGGGCAGATCCAACACCAGCTTCTCTGTGGGCGCAGTAGGATTCGAACCTACGACCGTTGGCTTAAGAGGCCACTGCTCTACCAACTGAGCTATGCGCCCGGCGAAAAACTTTTTTTCAAGCAAACAAAAAACGTTTGTGAAAGCAAAACGCAAAGCGATTGTAGCAAAAAATAATAGAATGGTCAATGGAAATTATCTCGGATGGATTTTCTGGTATTCACTCCATTGCCTTTCAGACCAACCTTTCGGTTTCGTTGTGTAAATCGGCTCTTCGCCGGGATGCGGGAAAAGACTGGGCGATTTGTAGTTGCTCCAGAAACTGTCGTTAATAAGATTTGTCCCAGCGGCATCTGTGACTAATTGGCTGAAGACGGTTTTCATACTGCCGTCCGGATTGCTTTGTAAGATATGTGGCCCGTCAATAGTTACGATGCGACCGTTTTTGGTGCCGTAGAAACGAAAAATGAGCTCGGTGCCTTCGATAGTTGATTGTACGAGAATAGCTCCGGGCGTGTTGTTAATGAAAGCGAGATCCGGTTTGGGGATGTAGACGGTAGCGTCCATACCATAAGGCCTGTAGTATCTTACGGGATAAGCGTGATTACGGCGTTGTGTGATTTTTAGTCCGCTGTAAATAGCGGCTCTGAAAATGGTGCTGGACACCTGGCAGATGCCGCCGCCAAATTCCGGTTCGGTACGATTATTTTTGATAACGAGTTCTGGAAGATAGCCGTGTTCGCCGTCCACCTCGCCTAAATAATTTACGAAGGAAAACTCTTGGCCGGCATTAATGATGATATTTTGAAATTGTTCCAAGGCGCGTTTGATATTGTAAATGCGATTTTTGGGAGAACCTTGGAAATTGGTATGTCCTTCGCCAACAAGTTCTTTCAGTCCGAGCCGTTCTCGGTCGCTGGCGACGAGTTTCGGTTGCGCGATTTCAGTGGGTAAAGAAATTTTAACGGTTCCAGCTTCGGAATTTTCTAAGGCGCGTTTCAGAAGCGTGACACTTTCTTTTTCTTTGAGCCGAGCGCCGGGTTTTTCCGGCTCGGCGATGATGACGCGGCCGTCAAGAACGGAAAATTTTGCGTCAACCGGATCCTGGACAACCTTGTCGGCGAACTCTTTGATAAATGTTTCTAAGGCGGGATCGTCAATTTTTTTTGTGGCGGTGGTATGAATATGTTGATTGAGAAATCGGGAAAGTGAAAACGCACAGAAAATTTTTTGGGTCGGACAGAAAGCGGTATTTTCTATTTCGGAACGCAGAGTTGTAGAGTAAACCGTACGTGTATCCAAGCGTATGAAAGACGGAATGTTATCGGAATAAATAGTCTCCTTATAATCTCCTGCTTGAAGGATGATGGAATCAGGGGTGATACCATAAGTTATGCTAGGGGAAAAAACAGCAACACTCAAAACTCCCAAGCCGAATATTTTGGAAGCGAGAACAAGGGTACGGCGAATAACGAAGGTTTTCATGAAACAAAAAGGGAAAACGAAAACAAAACACACCAAAAAAACAAGTCAGAAAACTTCCCAACAATTGTGTGAGAAACTTAAAAACCGCGCACTTGGATTTTTTTGACTCTGGTTGTGTCAGCCTTGGGCAGACGAATGGTCAAGATACCGTTTTTCAATGAGGCGTCGGCTTTTTCCGGAATGACGTCCACCGGCAGGAGAACGGAACGGGAAAAAGATCCCCAATAACATTCTTGATAGTAATAGTTGCCATTTTCAACGATTTCCTCATTTTTACGTTCGCCTTTGACCGTTACCATATCGTTGTTGATTGAAACGTCCAAATCTTCCGGCTTGACTCCGGCAATAGTTGATTTAATGACGATGTCGTTTTCAGTCTGATAGACGTCAATCGTAAGTTGTCCCTCGCCGCTATCATTGGATTGGGAGAAAGTGGAGGGCGTCCAAGATTCTTCGTTGCGCGCCGCGAAAGCGGGAGATGTTTCGTTCATAGTAATTGTAGTTTCTTTTTCTTCGCTATAAATAGGTACTGACTCGCGATAGTCTCCGCCCTGTATGTCTTTGGCGCCGGTGAGACGTTCAAAAAACGAGCGTTTTTGTTTTAGCATAAGATATTATTTAGTGCTTATGATATTAAATAAATTATCATTTCCAGTTAAATATATAGCACTTTACACAAATACGCAAGCAGACCAAAACCACGTATTTTTTTTGCGTAATTTTCACTGGGAAAATACGAGTACATTATAGAGCAGATGAGAAAAAATAGCCAGCGCGATTAGCGTTTCGCGTGTGAAACGTTTTTGGGCAACGGAGAACAGAAAGACGGTGAAAACTACGCTGGTAAATATGTGCAGACCAGCCGAACCAAAAAGCGCCCAAAGCGGCAGTCGCGTGAGATTATACCAAATAAGAAATATTTCCAAAGCGGCGAAGCCCAATCCAAAACTGATTCCAAGCAATACGCTTTTCGTTATGGCTGATGGAAAGTCAGAAAGAAAACGTTTCGCGTATTGTCTAAGAAAAATGTATTTGGATAATTCTTCAATGCCGGCGATGCTCAAGAAAGCAAGAAAAGTTGTGAAAGAAAGCGCGGGAGAAAGACCAAGTGCGATTGTCTGCGATACAGGGAAGAGAACGCTTGTCAAAATTTCTATGATTAGAGAAAAACTCGCCGCAAGTCCGCCGAATAAAATGATAGTTATAAATGACATAGATTAGAATAAAAAATGTTAGATTTTTGAACATCATTACACCTTTCCTAACCAGTTTTCTTTTCGGAGTACTCTCGTTCGTCCAGCGAACTTACTCGTTCAGTTTTCATCCTCGCTCTTTTTGCTAAAAGCAAAAAACCCTGCCCGCTTCGGATGAAAAAGCCTCCTCAAAGAAAACTGGCTGGGAAAGTACTTTCAGGTTCAATCCAAACGATATCGTTAGTTCTTACGGGACTAAATTTTTTTAGCGGAGCAAAGCAATATGCTGTTCCAGATCAGAAAGTTGCTTGCACGCTTCTTCTAATTTCATTTGTTCCGCTTGGACGATATCTGGTTTGGCGCGTTCAATAAAGTTTTCATTTTCCAATTTTGTTTTCAGAGAGGAGATATATTTTTCTTTTTCCTTCTTTTCTTTTCCGAGCCGTTCCTGCTCGGCCTTGAAATCTATTACGCCTTCTAATTTGATATAAACATCCAGAACCCCAAAACTGATCCGGAGGCTTTTTTCGGGAGCTGGGTCAGTTAGGTTGATAACGTGAATGTCGGAAACACGCGCGAGACGTTGGAAAATCTCATTATTGTCTCGGATCAACGTCCATTCCCGAACGCCTTCTTTTATCGAAAGGGAGAGTTGTTGTGTGGGATTTATTTTGTAGAAAGCGCGCGTGGCGCGGATCTTTTGAATGATGCCGATAACGGATTGAAATCTATTTGCGTCAGCAGAGTTTATTTCAAGAGCCAGATTATCCGGCCAATTTTCAATCATCAAAAAAGTTTTGGCGTCGGGATGAAACGTTTGATAGACGGCTTCTGTGACGAAGGGCATAAATGGGTGCCAGAGCTTGAGAAGAATTTCAAAAACATAACACAGCACTTTGTCGTTCTTGGTTATCTTGTGAATTTCCACGTACCAATCCGCGAATTCTCCCCAAGTGAAATCGCGCAGTTTTTCTCCGGCTAAAGAGGGCTGATAATTTTCCAAAAGCCGCGTCACTTCGCCGTTGACTTCTTGCAAGCGCGAAAGAATCCAATGATCGGCGGGATTTTTTGGCTCCGGATTTGCCGGAACTTCCGACACCTGATTTTTGATTATCGTCGCATTGACATAACGTCCGATATTCCAGAGTTTGTTCGTGAAATTGCGGGCGGCTTCGATTTTTTCATCGTACATACGAATATCGTTGCCCGGCGTTCCGCCTATGACGAGCGCCATACGCAGAGCGTCGGCCCCGTATTTTTCGATCATTGCCAAGGGATCAATGCCGTTGCCCTGGGACTTTGACATTTTTTGTCCTTCTTTGTCGCGCACCAGTCCGGTAAAATATAAATGTCTGAAGGGTGTCTCTCGGGTGCGATAGAGTCCGAACATTAGCATACGGGAAGCCCAGAAAAAGAGCAGATCGCGTCCCATTATCATAGTATCGGTCGGATAAAATATTTTGGAGTCATCGGATTCCGGATAACCCAATGCGGTATATGGCCACTGCCCTGACGAGAACCAGGTATCCAGTGTGTCTTCGTCTTGTTTTAAATCTTCACTCCCGCAAATCGGGCAGAGGGAAGGACGGCTTACGGAAACAATCGGATCTTTGCATTTCAGTTGGCATTGTCCTTTGTCATACGCCAGGCAGTACCACACCGGGATGCGGTGTCCCCACCAGATTTGTCTTGAGATGCACCAGTCGTGCAGATTATCCAGCCAATGAATCATTTGATCCCGCATATTTTCCGGATGAAACGCAATCGCGTTAGACCGAAGCGCTTCAATGGATTTTTTCTTCAGTGAATATTTTGGCGCATCCACATTGATGAACCATTGTTCGGAAACTAGCGGTTCAATGGTCGTCTTGCAACGCTCGCACTGTGAAAGATTGATCGCGTGATCGTTTTCTTTTTCGAGCAGTCCGAGGCGCGCGAGATCATAGAGAATTTTCTTGCGGGCATCCTTGACTGAAAGTCCGGCGTACATTCCTCCGAGTGAGCTTATAGAGGCTTTTTCATCAATGACTTGCAAAGCGTCCAAGGAATGATCTTTTCCGATTTCCCAATCGAGCGGATCGTGAGCGGGGGTGATTTTGACCGCGCCGGTTCCAAAGGTTGAATCTATCCTCCGGTCAGCAATGATGGGTATTTCCCTGTTTTGTAACGGCAGGATAAGCGTCTTTCCAATAAGATCGGTATAGCGCGTGTCATCGGGGTGGACAGCCACAGCCGTATCGCCGAGCATAGTTTCTGGACGGGTGGTGGCGACGGTTACGAACTGGCCGGAATTTTTAATAGGGTATTTGATGAAATAAAGTTTCCCCGCGGTTTCTGTGCGGATGACTTCAATATCCGAGAGAGCGGTGGCGCAACGCGGACACCAGTTGATGATGCGTTTGCCGCGATAAATTATTCCGTCTTTATACATTTGCACAAATGTTTCCAGTACGCGTCGCGAGACTTCCGGATCAAGCGTGAATTTCTCGCGCGACCAGTCTGCGGAAAGCCCGATCTTTTTTTCCTGTGCGCGCATATAATTCGCGCGCTCTGTGCAGAATGCGTAAACGGCGTCGTAGAATTTTTCCCGGCCGAGATCGCGGCGCGTGAGATTTTTTTCGGCGCGGAGTTTTTTTTCAAAAACCACTTGTGTTTGGATGCCGGCGTGATCCTTGCCGGGCAGAAGAAGCGTTTTCTTGCCTTTCATTCGCTCAAAACGGCCAAAAATATCCATCACGGTATAACCGGAAATATGCCCGATGTGAAGCTCCCCATTGGCATTGGGTGGCGGCAGAATGTTGGAATAACGCTTTTGGGATTGACAAGTATCGGGCTGAAATAAACCATTCTCCTCCCACTTGGCATAGAGCTTGTCTTCCCACTCTTGCGCGTTATAAGTTTTGGAAATTTGATGTGTATCCATAACAAACAAAAAACACAAAAAGCAATTCTGTATAAGCACAGACTAACACGAGGGGGCGGCCTTTTCAAATGGAAGAAAGCGGCAGATTGGCATTGGGATCAAGAACTGGCGCGGAAGACAGAAGTTTTTCTCTCTGTTTTTCGTTCATATATTCAAAGCGCATCGCGGCGGCGGCCCCGATCATCGCGGCATTGTCCAGCGAGTAAGAAAATTCCGGTGTGAGGAATTGTGTATCAGGAAAATCTCTGTTGATGAGAGCCCGCATCTGTTCTCGTAATCTAACATTGGCTGATACGCCGCCGGCGATGACCAAAGCGTGCGGCTTATAAAATTTGAGAGCTCTTTTAGTTTTACTTACCAGCGTATCCACGATTGCTTCCTGGAATTCATAGCAGACTTCATCAATAAATTTTTCGTCTTGCATTCTGGTTTGATGTTTTTTCAAAAAATACAGGACGGCGGTTTTCAGTCCGGAGAAAGAAAAATTGAAATCGTTACTTTGCAACATCGGCCGGGGGAAGGGGAAGTTTTTGGTTTTTAGTTTGTAGTTTTTAGCTTCTGAATTTTGAAGAATGTTTTTGCAGAAAGCATCGGCGCGTTTCGCGATTTCTGGTCCGCCCGGGTAAGCAAGGTTTAGAAGCCTCGCTATTTTGTCGAACGCTTCGCCCGCCGCGTCGTCTTGCGTTTCGCCGAGCAATGTGTAACTGAAATGTTTTCGCATCAATACCAGTTGCGTGTGTCCGCCGGAAACAATCAGCGCAACGAGAGGAAATATTTTTTTGGAGTTTTCAGTCCGAGGCCGCTGCTCAAGTAAGACAGATTGGCGCGCCTTGAGCAAAGGAGTTGGCGAATTTAAAAAATTCGCGTAGATGTGTCCTTCCAGATGATTGATGCCGATGAGCGGTTTTTTCCAGACAAAAGCCAGTGTTTTTCCGGCACTCACACCGATGAGCAGGGCAGGCATCAACCCGGGCCCTTGAGTGACAGCGATGAGATCTATATCTTGCGGTTTTAGGTTGGCGCGCGTCAGCGCCTCTTCAATTACGGGGACGATATTTCTGATATGCTCGCGCGCGGCCAGTTGCGGCACGACGCCGCCCCACTTGGCGTGAAGTGAGGCTTGCGAAGAAACCACATTGGCGAGTACGGTGGCTTGAGCGTCAGTCAAGTTTATGACAGCCGCCGCAGTTTCATCGCAGGATGTTTCAATGGAGAGTACGTGCATATATCAACTATACTGTATCAGGGCTATGACAAAGCGCAAGCGCTTCCATTATCGTGACGAGAAGTGAAAAATGTGATATATTATCTGTGCTTTGGATAAGGCATAGTTGCATAATTTATGGGAAAAACAAAAATACGCGTTATCGTCATACTGATTTTCATTATTCTCTTTGGGGGAGCGTATTTCGCCGTTTTGGCCGCTGAAGAAAACAAACGTTTAGCGAAGAGCGGTTTTGACCGGGAACAATTTCTTAATAATGTGCGCGATCTTGATCAGGCGCGAAAACTTTATTTGGAAAGCGTTTTGCAAAGCCGGACTGCGTCAAAGCAGAGTATGGAGATGGCCAAAAAACAATATGAAGAATTGCTGAAAAATCAGCCCTCTCTCATACAGAAAAATCAAAAACAAACCACCACGACGGTAGAACAACTTGTTCCGGTGGCCAGTTCCAGCAACGTCGATATCACACAGACAGCGAAACCCAAGAGTACGCGTACCACGAAAACATCCTAAATGTTTTAGGAAACGGTTATGATCAAACATATTCATTTTCATCACGTTATATCTCGCATTACTACTTTTTTATGCGTGGTGATGGTACTGGTCGCCACGGCGTATTTTTTCCAAACGTTTCATCATCAGCCATTAGTTGCTTCCGTATCTGCGGATAATGGTGAAGGTGAGAATGACGAGGGATGGGATTTTGAAAATGAAGATGATGGATTCGGAGCACAGTCCTCTAAAACAACAACCTCAAAAATCAAGAATGTGCCCACCTATAAAACTGTTCT
>JAHFON010000028.1 GCA_023261695.1 Candidatus Moraniibacteriota bacterium | reverse complement strand
ATAAGCGGCACATCGCTTCCTGTAGAATTTACATACCACATTACAACAGTCACCCAGAAAACAAGCGTAATCCATATAAATCCCAGAATCAATCGCGCTTTGAGAGTCATCTCCAGCTGTTTGCGTTTTTCAATCCGCGCGAAATTATGTGTGCGGTGATACCAGACTAGGTAATCGCGGACGTTATATTCGCTTGCTTGGAGCATATACACAAGCGAGCGGGGATAGCGGAAATTATAACGCGACAACCAATTTTTCAGCATAAAAATTCTTGTATTAATTTTGCCACATCCTGCGCTTTTTCCTGATGCGCGAAGTGGCCGGTTGAATTGATAATTTTTAATTGAGATTCGGGTATCAGTTGAGACAAGCGTTGTCCGTCAGACAGGGGAGTTTCAGTATCGTCCGCGCCCCAAATCAAAAGCGCGGGCTTCGTGATTTCTCTGGCGCTGGAACTTAGATCTTCGGCAATGATTTTCAGGAAAATTTCTTTCAATTTTCCCGCTTGCAAATAATCGCTTCCGATGGATTTGTAAAATTTAGCGCGCAGTTTATCTTTCCAAAAATAAAAAGGCGGAACATAGATTATAAAGCCCCCGATTTTTGCAAAAATTTTCCAAATAACATTGCGGGGTGTTTTACTCTTGGAAAGTCCGGCGGAATTGATGAGTATGATTTTAGCAGACTGTAAATTTTGGGTGGCCACTCCTTTGATAACAATACGCCCTCCGAAAGAATGACCAACCAGCGCATCCACAGAGAGATTTAGTTTTTGAATAAATTCTTGGACAAATTTTACGTAATTGTCCACATTCCAAGTTTCCGGAGGCGTTTCACTTTGTCCAAATCCCGGCAAATCAAGACGAGTAATTCTGTAAGCGGGGGATAATAGGGACGCGAGAGCATCAAAAGTTTTTAAGTTATCCTGCCAGCCGTGCAAAAGAAGAATAGTTTTTCCCGCTCCTTCATCTTGATACTCAACGGCTAAATTTTGGACTATGATCTTCATTGTGTGATGTGTAATTTTAGAGTGGCGGGTTGATATCTCCGCACTTTAACCCATTTTAGCAAGAATTTAAGTAAATGACGAACCACTAATCAACGCACGCCGTAAAAAAGTTTCGGAAAAAATAGTGAAGCCGCGCTCTCATTGAGAACGCGGCTTCGGGATACGCTTTGGCAATGTAGCGGAAAAATTGCACCACTTGCGCCTGTCGTCGCAATGCGCACCGGTATCACATCGCGCGCAATCGCACTGACAGACAGGCCCAAGCGCCGCCCTCAACTCTTTTTGAGTTAGCTGTGACATTTCGCCTCCTTTTTGAAAAGGTCGTAATAAGATACGACTACGTCAAATTAGGATGTACTACGTCGAGTAAATCACATATTATACAATAAATCAATAGCTGGTGGGTGCGGGGGGGATCGAACCCTCGACCGTTGGCTTAAAAGGCCACTGCTCTACCGACTGAGCTACGCACCCGAAATAATTTATAATCTATGTAACAGTGGTTATTCTAAATAATTTTTGTTAAAGAGTCAATCTTGTCAGCGAATGTCCCTTTTGGCGCGCGGTAAAAATTGTGCTACAATGCACGCTATGAATACAGTGTCAGAAAAAATCGCGGTTCTTAAACAAAAATTCCTGCGCCTGCAGGACTATCTTTGACTTGAGCACAAAAGAAATCCGTATAGCAGAGTTGCGCGCAGAAAGCAGTGATCCTGATTTTTGGAACGATCAAAGAGCGGCCAAAAGTTTGATGCAGGAGTTAGAAGCTCTGCAAAGCGAGCAAGCGGCTTTCAAAAATTTGTCTAAAATGTTGAGCGATTTGGAAAGTTTTGTTGCTTTGGAAAATTTGACCTCTGAAGACACGCAAGAACTGGAAAAAGAATGCACGAAAGCGGAGAAGATCATCAACGAGTGGGAGTTTAAAACGCTTTTGGGAGGCCGGTACGATGCCAAAAGCGCCATTTTGACCATCCGGAGCGGCGCGGGCGGCGTGGACGCGCAAGATTGGGCGGAGATGTTGCTTAAAATGTATATGCGTTATGCGGAACAGCAGGGGTTCAAAACGCGTCTTTTGGATGAAGCGCGCGGAGAAGAGGCTGGTATCAAAAGCGCGACGCTTGAGATAACAGCCGCTTACGCTTACGGTTATTTGCGCGGTGAGGCGGGCGTGCACCGTTTGGTGCGCCTCTCTCCGTTTAATGCCAAAAGCTTGCGGCAAACTTCTTTCGCTTCCGTGGAGGTGATGCCGGTGATTGACGATATGGAGGAAGTAGTGATCAAATCAGACGAGCTTCGCATTGACACGTACCGCTCTTCGGGAGCGGGAGGTCAAAACGTCAACAAAACCGAAAGCGCTGTGCGTATCACGCATTTGCCGACCGGACTGGTCGCCGCCTGCCAGAGTGAACGTTCACAACTGAAAAATAAAGAAACGGCTATGAGCCTCCTGCGTTCCAAAATAGTCGTCAAACGCCTCGGCGAACAGGAGGCGGAAAAAAAAGAAATTCGCGGCGAAGTCAAGAGCGCGCAGTGGAGCAACCAAATTCGTTCTTATGTTCTTCATCCGTACACTCTGGTGAAAGATCACCGTACCGGTACCGAAACCAGTAACGCGCACAAAGTTTTAGACGGTGATTTGCAAATTTTTATAGAAAGCGAACTGCGCTATTTGTCCACCGGAGCTTCACATTCTCGTCAAACGCCGTTATAATCATATTGCAGGCGAACGAAGAAAACCAAACAAAAATATATGCCAGACATCCAACCGATTATTTATTTTGAAAATGTCGCGAAAACTTTTCCGCCCGATCACGCGGTGCTGGAAGACATCAATCTCACCATACAGGCGGGAGAGTTTTTGTCCATCGTCGGAGCCAGCGGCGCCGGCAAATCTACTTTACTGAAACTGATCTACGCTGAAGAAGAACCCACCGCGGGAGAAATTTATTTCAATGGCCGTCCGTTAAGCCGCATCAATCGTAAACACCTGCCGTTTTTTCGCCGCAACATCGGCACCGTGTTTCAAGACTTCAAACTTTTGCCGGAGCGCACCGCTTTTGAAAATGTGGCTTACGCGCTGGAGGTAGACGGCAAAAGCACGGAAGAGATAAATCAGGAAGTTCCGGAGATTTTGGAAATCGTGGGGCTGGGCGGAAAGACGCGCAAATTTCCCAGACAACTTTCGGGAGGGGAGCAACAGCGCGTTTCGTTGGCCCGCGCGCTGGTCCATCGTCCCAAAGTGATCATCGCTGACGAGCCGACCGGCAATCTGGACCCGGTTTCTTCCTCTGATTTGATTCAGCTTTTGCTGGAGATCAATTCCTTTGGCACGACGGTATTGATGGCGACTCACAACAAAAATATCGTGGATAAAATCGGCAGGCGTGTCATTGTGCTCAATAACGGCCGCATCGCGCACGATCATAACAAAGGAAAATACGTTTTAAATTAAACATTATGCAAACTCTCAAGCTCTGGCGCACGTTCAAAGAAGGCAATGATAATTTCCGCCGCAACGGCTGGCTGACTTTCGCTACCATCAGCGTGATCACGCTGTCACTTTTTATTGTCAGCCTCTCGCTTCTGATCGGCATAGTGACGCAATCCATATTGCAAAATATGCGCGACAAGGTAAATGTCAGCGTGTCCTTCAATCCGGATGTGACGGAAGACAGAATTATGGAAATTAAAAACGAACTTTCCAAATACAAGAAAGAAATCTCTTCCGTAGAATATATCTCTCGCGATGACGCGCTCAAACAATTTTTGGCCGATAGCGGCAACGATCCGATTATCGTGAAAGCGGTGGAAGAAATAGGGGAGAATCCGCTCTTGGCGTCACTGGTTATCAAGGCCGTTGCGCCGGAAAATTATCCGCTTATCGTGGAGCAGATCAAAAGTTCAATGTTTCAAAACGACATCAGCCGCATCAATTACGCCAAAAACAGAAAAATTTTTGACCGGTTGGATTATATCAACAAGACGACCAAAGAAGTCGGATTCGTACTGGGAACATTGTTTATTTTTATATCCATTCTCATCACGTTCAATACGATTCGGATTACCATTTATTCCCACCGTCAGGAATTTGAAGTGAAGCGCTTGGTGGGAGCTTCCAATCTTTACGTGCGAATGCCGTTCGTTTTTGAGGGCGCGCTCTATGGATTGGTCGCCGCGTTAGCCACAGTAGCTCTCGTTTCAGGCGTCGCGTACTATATCTCTCCGTTTACGCAAGGCGCCGTTTCACAAAGCTTTATAAGTCTTTATCTGGATTATTTCGGGTATGTTTTGAGCGGAGTCACGTTGCTCGGAATTTCGCTAGGCGTCATCTCCAGCGCCATCGCCATCCGCCGCTATCTGAAAACTTGAAAAAATTTGATGAGTGGTATTTTTTCTCATTTCTCTTGATTTGAGAACTCTTTTCTTGTAGGGTAGGGTGGTATTCAATTGGGGTGTAGCCAAGCGGTAAGGCAATGGGTTCTGGTCCCATGATCCTAGGTTCGAATCCTAGCACCCCAGCTAATTTGTAAAGTTTGCGTTTCGCGCTCGCCGCTCACTAGCCAGCAAAAAAATTTTCTCTGCTTTTCTTTTGCGTGCGACCAATTTTTTTAATTCGGAATGGCGGAAAGCGAAAATCATTTTTTATTTCCCTCTTTTTATTCTTGGCCGTCCTTGACCCAAACCCACCCATTCGCGGACGGCAAGTTGGAACTCCTAGCTAGAGTTGTAATTTCCTCGACTCTGAATTAAAATTGAAGAGTAAAAAAGAATTTTAAAACTATGCGAAATTCACCTGAAAATCAAGTCGTAAAAGAACCTAGTGAACCAATTAGTAAAGATGATGCTAAGCGAATAAATGGTTTAGGTGGTGTTTCTGATGAAATTGAAAGTTTTGAGTCTTCTCTTGAGAATCCCAATACTCTCCCAGGCAACGACAAAGAATACATTGAGAGTTTGCGCCAAAGACTAGGCGTTTTAAAAGGCAACAGAGATTCTTTGTGTAATTTTTCTATTGGAAAGATCAAAAATCTTCCGAATTCTAAAGCCATTCTTGATCTTGTCCGAAAAGAGGATATTTTAATTATGGCCAAATATGACAAACAAACAGAAGAATTAATTTCAAGTGGAGTTGCAGCTACACTGATGACTCCCGAGGAAAAACAGAAATATTATGATGCACAAACCAGACAAAGCGATTTCATTTCTTATTTAAGAGATAATTTTGGGATTGACCAATCTGTTGGCAAAAATCTTTATGAAGAAATTGCTAGACGATCTACGGTCAAATATTCCGAAGCCAATATATCAGTAAAATCAGAAAGCGCTGAATTGAAAAATCAAGAGGAAACTCAAAACAAATTTGATGAAGGAAGAATAAGAGAATTAAGAATTAAATTAGGAATTTCTAGTGGAGAAAATAAAATGGAAAATGAAATACCCACAATTATAGATAGCCGTTCTGGTATTAAATCATTTGAAAAAGGAACCCCCATAGATTATGTGATAACAAAAAAGGGTTCAATTTATAAGTATCTTCCTGATGGCAGAACTCAAAGATTCAAAAAAGTTGAGGACAAAAATTATGAACCACAAGATGCCATGGTTTTTGTTCCTAGTTGGGAGTGGATTTTGAAAAATAAAGATAAAATGCCAAAGGAGTATCTGGATAATAATGTTTTTGGCGAGAGCGAAATACAATACACAGAGAATCTCCTAGATTATGTTCAGAAGAGGACAGTAGACAAAGAAAGTGGGAAAAAAGTTTACATTATTGATGTAAAAGGAAATAAACTAGAAACAAATGAGGATATTTTAAAAGCGGGAGAAAAAATATTCCTTTGGTTTGGCGAAGAAAAAAGCAAAGATAAACACGTCGAACATTTTAGAATTCCAGTCACAACAAGACCCACTGTTGGATATTCCACATTTGATTCAAGAAAATACAAAAAGGGAGATAATTGGATGAGAGAAAAACATCTTGGAAATGAAGTTATTGAAATAGTAAGAAAAACTAATGGGAGCTAAACTTGATTAAGTGTGAGCGCATGGGTTGGGTGAGGCAAGCACGCTTAACTTTTAAAAATGTAAATTCCGTAGCAAGGTTTTTAAAATTCAGCGTCCGGATTTTCGCAAAAAAAGTTCGAATTTCGTTCAATAAACACAGCACACAAACTTATGCAAACTACGCTTGAATCACTTATTCAATACATTTCCGAAAAACATCAGTTTAATGATGATAAGTATCCTGAAATAAAGAAAGCTTCAAAAGAAGAAATATTTTGCTTTGCAATTAAACATTCCGCGCTTCATTTTTCAAAAACGGCCGGAAAGATTGCGGCTATTAGTGAGGCGATTGATCATGACAAAAAGGGAGAATTGGAGGATTTGAAGACTAATGTAGCAAAATCATTAGTTAATACGTTGCGATTGGCCGAACTCATAAAGATGTCTGAACAAGAACTTCTGGAAAAAGTTTCTGAAATTCTAGACAGCCCTGTTAATCAATAGTTATATAAATTCCAACTTCGTCCCAGAGCCTCAACAAATTTATGCCGAAACTTATTATCATTTGTGGTTTGCCCGGTACAGGAAAAACAACACTGGCAAATGAGCTTTCAAAAAAACTCAAGCTATTCTGTCTTCACAAGGATTCTGTTAAAGAATCTCTTTACGATTCATTGAAAATGAGATCACTTAATGATAGTAAGATTCTTGGTCTGCCATCAGTTAAAACTATTCTCGATCTCGCAGAAGAAAATATTGGGAGGGGAGTAAGTGTCATTATTGAATCCCCCTTTAACTTTGAAAATGACCGGGACATATTTGAAGCATTTAAAAGAAAATATTCTGTAGAAATATATACGATTATTCTTCAGTTGGAAGCAACTGAACGAAAGAAGAGGTTTCTAGAAAGAGAACGGCACACTTCTCATCATGATGAGCAAAGAGAGAGACAGTATGCGGAAGCTGAGAGTACTTATACACATATGCCAGAGCCAAGACTATTTTTAGATAGCAAGAACTCTGTTAAAGAACTTCTTAAAGAGACCCTCGACTTTATTTATTAACTTCAAGTTATATAACTTCCAACTTCGTCCCACAGCCTCAGCCAAAATGCGCTTCGCGTTTCAGTTGATGAATTATTAAGATGATTATGAATAAAAAATCACAAAAAACACTTTTTGTTATTACCGTACATACTGAAAATTATCGGAATAATCTCTTTTTCGACGAAGTACGACGGGGTATCAATATCGAAGCCAATTTACAAGGGGTAAACGTTGAATTCCTTTTTGGTTTTAGTCATTCTCTAGAAATATTTGGAGACGCGCTTGGAATTATTTTTGCGCCTGATGGTTCAGCGACGTGCAAGGATTTCATTAATAACATTAAAGCAAGGCATAGTATTCCTATTGTACAAATTGACAATCGAATAACTGATGCAAAATATGCACCTTCTTTCGATGCGTTTATTGGGGTTGATAATGCGCACGGCGGTATTGTTACAGCAGAGTATCTTAAAAGTTTTTTACCTTCTCATAGCAAGATATTGGTCATCGCAGGAAATGAGCAACTGAAATTTCTTTCTTACAATCTGCGGCTCGATGGTTTCAATAAGGAATCTGACGGCTATTTTGATACTGTGGGAATTGTGTATGGTGAGTTTGACCATCAACTCGTGTATAAACGAACACACGATTATTTTACGAAGGGTGGTGTAATTCCCGACGCCATTTTCGCCTTTAATGATGATTCTGCGATTGTTGCCAAAAAGGTCTTGGATGAAGTAGGAATCACACAGAAAATTCTCGTTGCGGGGTTTGACGGATCTGCGGCTGGACGAGTCGCTCTATCCAAAGGACAGATTATTTGCTCGTATGACCAAGATCCAGAGAATCTCGGCAGAAAAGCATTTCAGATTTTCATGCATATCGTTGAGCAGAGGAAATTTGAAAAAATTAACCTTGTAAGAAGTACACTGCTCACGCGGAAAAATATCGGAAACACTTTTTACGCTGGGGTTATCAACTTTTTAGACCGCACGCTTACTCCTTTCAGTTTTAGGAAAAGAAGGTATGAACTCTGCGCAACAAGCCACGCACCCATAAAACAAATTAGTGATTATAGAAATGAGCTTGTCTGCCCAATTTTTATCGGTAATAAGGAGGAACTGCCGCAACTTCTTAAACAAATTGACGCGGACAAGTTTATACTTGTTTCGGATAACAGTAGCTTCTTAGAAGCAGAGCGAGAAAGTATTGCTAACCATCTTCGTAAAAGCGGCTTGGTGATAGATAGCGCGTCATTTCAGGCGGGCGAAAAAAACAAAAATCCGAAAACACTGGTTAAGTTGATCGATGATATTCTTCGGGACAAAATATCAAAAAAGTCCTGCCTCGTTCTCTTGGGCGGTGGAATTACTGGCAATGTCGGCGGTCTTACCGCCTCTCTTTTGTATCGAGGAGTACGGTTTGTGCATGTTCCGACTACGCTCATGCACATGGTTGATTCTTCAACTGGCGGGAAGCAGGCAGTGGATACAAAATATGGGAAAAATACTATCGGAAGTTTTTTTGAGCCAGAATTTATTTTTATTGATCATCGCTACAGTCAAACTCTCTCCGAACGAGAAATACGGAATGGTTTAGCAGAATGCATCAAGCACGCTCTTTGCCAAGATGAGAAATTTTATACTTTCATACTCAATAATAGCGAAACACTACTGAAAAAAGAGATCACCACCCACTCTCGTTTAGTGGAAGAAACCGTCAAACTGAAACTTGCTATTCTTGATAAGGACTCCTACGAGCTAAATGAGGGAATGGTTCTCGTCTATGGCCACACGATCGGTAATGCACTTGAGTCTGCGTCGCATTATAAACTGACGCACGGGGAAGCTATCAGTATCGGAATGGTCGCTGCCGCCAAGATTTCCAAAGAACTTGGTATTGCCAGTGATGATTTGGTAACAAAGCATATCGCCATATTTGAAAAAATCGGCTTACCCACCCGCATACCGAAAGAGCTATCGCGCGAGGCGATACTCGAATTTTTGAAGTACGACAAAAAGTACGTCGATAAGCCAATGACCTTTGTTCTTCTGACACATGTTGGGAAGATTTACATGAAGGAGGGTATTGTTCCTAAGCAAGTTGAGCCAGATATTGTCAAAGGGGTCATTGATAGTTTATATTAGCAGAACGCTAGCGAATCGCGCGAAAACAATTTTCTCACGCGAAGCCTCGGCGCAGGCGGAAAGCGGAGGCGGTCAGGCGTCAGGATTGGTTTGGTAAAAAGTTCTGATTTTGTTCAGGAGCTTTAGCCCAAATTATGCTTATTCAAATTGAAAACAATTGTATAAAGTTTTCTAAAAAACTTCTCGGTATGGATGAAGCTTGGCTTTGGAGATGAAGCTTAAATAAAAAGTATGAAAGATTTTTTAGATTTCATTCGCAAGCAGGGGATAGTGGGGTTGGCCGTTGGATTTATTTTGGGTGGAGCAGTATCCAAAGTGGTTTCCGCCCTTGTTACGGATATAATAAACCCGATTCTTAGCGCGATATTGGGCGCGACAGAAGGTCTGAAAACGGCGACATTCCAAATCGGGCCTGTTAAAATTCTTTATGGAGACTTTGTCGGCACGATGATTGATTTCCTTGTCATCGCGCTGGTTGTGTATTTCGGCGTTAAGATACTGAATCTGACCAAACTTGATAAGAAAAAAGAATAGCTCATTTTCTCTAGCGGGATTCAATCAATTTTTTAACTTTTGTGATGGATGTTTGAATAAATTGGTTTTTTGGATCAATGGCTGAAGCCTTTTCCAAATAATCCAAAGCCA
>JAHFON010000027.1 GCA_023261695.1 Candidatus Moraniibacteriota bacterium | reverse complement strand
TGAAAAAAGAGAATTTGCGTTGGCAAGAACACGAGCACCTTGTATTTTATGCCAAAGCGGCCTGGGATATAGAATACCGGTTTCCGTTCGGTTTTAAGGAGTTGGAAGGAATCCACAATAGGAGCGATTACGATTTGACGCAACATTCTAAATTTTCCGGCGCGGATCTTGCATACCGCGATCCTCAGACGAATGAGAAATTTACTCCGTGGATTATTGAGACATCGGTCGGTTTGGATCGTACTTTTCTCGCGGTAATGACTGATGCGTATACGGAAGAGGAAGTCTCGAATGATGATATGCGTATCGTTTTAAAATTTCCTAAAAAACTTGCCCCCGTGCAAGTGGCGGTGTTTCCGCTTCTCAAAAACAAACCGGAACTGGTGGCTCGCGCTCGGGCGATTTATGACGAACTCAAGAAATCTTTCCGCTGCGAATTTGACGACAACGGCAATGTCGGCAAACGCTACCGCCGGCAAGATGAAATCGGCACACCTTATTGCGTGACGGTGGATTTTGACAGCATGGAAAGGGGTGATGTTACTGTGCGGGATCGCGATACTATGAAACAAGAGAGGGTTTCCGCGAGTGAATTGCAGAAATATTTTGCAAAGAATTTAGGCTAATTTTTTTGTTATTATTTATTGGCTATGAAATACCAGAAACACACTTTGAAAAACGGACTGCGGATAGTATTGTCGCCGATGTTGGATACGGAAACGGCCACGGTCATAGTTATGGCCGGCACGGGTTCGCGCTACGAGAGTGAAAAAGAAAACGGCTTGGCGCATTTTCTGGAGCATATGTTTTTCAAGGGGACGAAGAAACGTCCGAATACGCTTGATATCAGCCGAGAGTTGGATGCCGTGGGAGCGGAATATAACGCTTATACTTCCAAAGATCACACCGCGTATTATGCCAAAGTGGACGCGCGGCATTTGGACATCGCGCTGGATGTTGTCAGTGATTTGTTTTTGAACGCCAAGCTGGAGCGGGAAGAAATAGAACGCGAACGCGGCACTATTCTGCAGGAAATCAATATGTATGAGGATATGCCGCAACGCAGAGTGGGAGAGCATTTTGAGACGTTGCTTTACGGTAAGCACGCGCTCGGACGGGACATCGCCGGTCCGAAAAAAAATATCCAATCTTTCAAGCGGGAAGATTTTGTGAGGTATCTGCGCCGCGGTTATACGGCAGACAACGTAGTCGTGGGCGTGGCGGGGAAAATCCATCCGTCAGAAGTGAAAAAGATGATAGAAAAACATTTCGCGCGTATGCGTACCGGCAAGCGGCCGTCATTTGAGAAGATCAAAGAACAACAAGGGAAGCCCGGTATTTTTCTGCGGCATAAAAAAACCGATCAGACGCATATTGTTTTGGGCGCGCGCGGATACGATATGTTTCATCAAGACCGTTTCGCGCTCGCGGTGCTGGCGACGATCTTGGGCGGCGGTATGTCCAGTCGTTTGTTTACGGAAGTGCGCGAACGGCGCGGACTGGCTTACAGCGTGCACACGTCGGTGGACACTTACCATGATGCCGGCTATTTGGCGACGCAGTGCGGGGTGGAACACAAAAATCTTGAAAAAACCATAGCTGTAATTTTGTCAGAATACAAGAAAACGACCGCCGAACTTGTTGAATCGGAAGAATTGAAGAAAGCCAAAGAATATATCAAGGGGCATTTTGCTTTGGGTATGGAAGGCTCGGATGATATCGCCGGGTATCTGGTAACGCAGGAAGTTCTGCGCCATAAAATTACGCTTCCCCAAGAATACCGCCAAATGATTGATCGCGTGACCGCTCAAGATGTTTTGCGCGTGGCGCAAGATATTTTTATCAACAAGAAACTGAATATGGCGATTATCGGCCCGCACGCAAACGGCAAACAGCTGGTCAAAAGTTTATCTTTGTAGTTTGCAAATATTCCAAATTTTTATATGAGAGAACTGATTTTTACAAAACCAAAAGACGAAAAAAATAACGAGCAATCCGAACATCAAGAAGCGCTGCGTCATTTTGAGGCGCATCGTGATATTTTTGAACATTACGCGCGGGGAAAGGCTAATGTGAAGCCGGCGCCCGCCGGGCTGGATACTTTCGCATTCAATCTTGAAACGGACGACATTTATCTCAACTCGCGTTTCTATCAGCAGAAAGGTTTGTCAGATGAAAAAACCACATTTGCGACATTGCATGAAATCGAGCATTTTCTTGAGAAAAAAGCGTTGTTAGCGGAGAAAAACGGCGAGCAGACATTTTCCAGATATTTAGTGCGTATCGAATCATCCGAAGCATATCGCATAATGGATAATTGTCTGGCGGATATACGGGAAAACACGGCCGTAGTAGACAAGACAGACAAAAGTTATGCAAACCTGGAACAAAGCATATATAAAGAGGATTTTTTCCCGGATGCGGATCTCTCAAATGAGCCAAAACATCTGCAATTATCGCAAGCAATGTTGCGTGAAAGCCGAGTGCCGGAAGAGCAATGCAAAGTTTCTTCCGAAGTTAGAGACGTAATAAATCAATTGCAAGCCATTCGGGCGGAAGATGGGACTTCGCTTTTAGAAATTATCGCGCATCCAAGTACGCCGATGTCTGTGAGGCTCAAATTGCAGGATAAATATATTTGGCCGAAGGTAGAAGCATTGCTTAAAAAAGATCAGAAAGAACAGAAGAAACAATCGGGCGAACAAGGAGATAAGAAACAAAATCCCAACAAGACATTCGAAGATGCTTATGCGCGTGCCGATAAGCGCGTACCGAATGCCGTTCCAACTGTCAAGGAAAAAGAGGCTTTCAAAAAATGGCAAGAAACCCACGGCAATTTACTTGATCGGGCCGATCAGGAATATGCCAAGACATTGGGCGTGGAGAAAGAAGATCTTCAGAAGTATCGCTTACTCGCTGATCAGATGCGAAATATCATCAATCCGGAAACCAATCAAAGCATCATAGATGATCTTAGGGAATTGATCGCACGCATTATTGCGAGACGGAAGAAAGAAATACCCGCGCCTCGGTATCCGGTTGAAGAAGGCGAAGACCTCGTCGATCCGGTCGAATTGATTGCGCGTACCAAGGCTCATGATTTCGAACCGAAAGCGTGGGAAACGTACGATATCCGGATGCAGAAAGGCCAGCGCTTCGGTACCGTGGAAATCACGCTCGTCTGCGACCGATCGACGTCGATGCGCGGACAAAAAATGACAGAACAGCAGAAGGCAGCGGTCTTGTTTATGGAAGCGCTCAAGGAATTCTCCGACATTGCTCAAGAAGAATCGTTCACCCTTGAAAAACCGCTCGAGGTGAAATCAGAAGTCTACGCTTTCCAATCTTCGAGCGATGACGCGCGGCCGCTCAAAGTACTGTCAGATGATTTTTCTGAAAAAGAGCGTATTAAAGTTACTGCAAAAATCGGAACGCTCTCCGGATCAACCACTGATTTTGTGCCGCTCGAAACAATCGTGCAATCTCTTAATGAAGAAAAAATAAAGTTGTTGGCTGAAGGGGAAATAAAAAAGATCGTGATTGTGTTTACCGATGGCGAAAGCGATGATTCTGCTCGCGTTCGGCAAGCACTGGAGAATTTGCGGAGCAAGGGCGTTATCGTCATTGGAATCGGGATCACGGAAGACGGCAGGCTGGCGCTTGATACCTATGCGCCGGAAGCGCGACTCGCGGAAACAGCTGAAAAACTTCCTTCTTTGCTTGCTGATGTGCTTAGCGAACACCTTGCGGATGTATGATACAATGAGAGAGTATTTTTGAACCTATAGAAAAACAAATGCCCAATTTTCATAAGATTTTCGAAGAACGCAAAGCGGTACGGCACGTTCTCCAAGAAGCAAAGACCAAAGATGCGCCGGAATCCTTGCAGGCCGATCTTCGTCAAGAAGAATCGTCGCTTACCGATAAAGCGCGCGGGTTTCATATTCCGCTGGATGAAGAAGGGAGACTATCTCTCTCGAAAGCCAAGGAATTTTTGAAACAACAAATATCTGAAGCGCAGGGAGACAGAATATCTTCTTATATAGACCTTGATTCAATACGTTCCCAGATCGGTATAGCGTATCATACGCTTGCGTTGCTGGATAAGGATCTGACCGGCATTGCGAATTTTGAATTGTATTGTTTGCGCGAGCGTGTGGCTCACCCAAACGCCATATTTGATCGATCACTTCAAAAGATCAAGCAGACAAAAACGGATTTGCTGAAAAAATTTAGACAAGAAAAACAAGCGCATCCAATTGAATGGAAAATGTATGAATTGATCGGCTACAGAAAGGACTTGTTCCAAGAGGGGCATATCGCGCATACCGAGACGGTGGAAAAGTACCTGAAAGAAATCGGCGCGCGTATGATCCACGGCAAACCAATGTTTCTGCATGGGCCGACTGGTACAGGAAAAACCTCGCTGGCCCGGTATGCCGCTGAACACTTTACCGGTAAGCGCGCCGAAATGGTGTATTGTACGCCACAGACGCGCGAGTCGCACATCTGGGGGAAGACTGGCATTCGCGCAAAGGGCGAGAAAGGAGCGATTGAGACAGTAGATATTTATGGTCCGCTTTCCCGGGCTGCAATGGAGGGAAAAACAGTTATTTTTGATGAGTTTACCGCACTTCCCAAAGACATTATGGTTTTCATAAAAGGAGTGGCAAATGCGAAAGTCGGCGATTCGATCAATATTCCCGGAAACGGCGATGTGCGTATAGAACCGGGATTTCAGATGATTTTTACCGCTAATTTGAAATCTGAAAAAAATCCGGAGCGTCAGGATTTGCCTCCGGAAATAGCCAGGGAATTTGAACAGAATAATTTGGAAATCCTCTATACGCCGAAAAATGAGGCCTATGATATTATGCTTGCGCGATTGATGGACAAACAAGGAAGTATCCAACTGTCGGACTATGATTTGGAAACGACACTTCCGAAATTCTGTGAAGCGATGGAAGAAATCCAGACGGCGTATTATGGAACGGCGAACGACGAGACCGCCAAACTCATAGGTTCAATGGATGCTGCCGGCAAGAAACAGGGACTCAAGAAATTCGTCGTTACCCAAGGAACGGTCGAAGCCATCCTCGGACGATGGGGAACGGAACGGCAGCTCAATGAAAATATATCTTTTGTGGAATTTTTGGATCAGGCGATCAAAACCGGCATCACCTTTAAGGAATATCCGGAAGGTGATCGGATACTGGCTTCCAAGATATTTGCGCTCAAAGGATTTCTCAGAACTGTAACGCCTGCAGAGCTTGGATTGCCGCAGAATGTTTTTGCCACGAGTGCTCTCAAAAAAGGAAGAGATAATGCTGAAATCAGCGCTATGATTGACAAGTCAAAGAAGGAAAGAGTTATTCTGCTTCGAGAATTGGCAAGCAGGAATGCAACCGCCATGGATTTTAACGCGGCGATAACTGGTCTTTTGGGAGCGAATACCGAAACAGACACAGAACAAACTTCCGACATTGAAACTCTCCAACAACAAAACGCAGCCTTTCTCCAAGAAACATTCGAAATTTGGTACGACGCAGCGACTGCAAACAAAGCCAAGCAAGAGGCTCGTTTCCAAGATCCTCGCACGATAGGTTACGAATCATTGGCCCAAAACATTGATGAAACAAAATTCGGGGAATACACTCTCAATCCCGATACCCAAAACATCAATTTTGAAACCACTAAACCATTCATCCTTGATCTGTCTCAATTTGTCGGCAAGCCTCGCTTTGAAGTAATGCAATATGTCGTAGATACCTACGCTGGCACGCATCACATTCCTGGTCTTGAATACTGGAAATGGCTAATTGAAAACCCTGACAAAGCCCCGCAAGAGTTAAAAGATAATAACAACTGGTATTATTTTCCCGGTTCCGTGTTGCGCGGCGAGGATGGCCGCTGGGACGTTCCCTACGTGTACTGGTATGGATCGGAGTTCGGCCGGGTTGCGTATTGGCTTGAGAGTGCTTGGGACTCGAATGAGCGTGTCGTGCTCCTCGAGAAATGATACTTGGTCTAGTTCGCTTTGATCTTGTGCCTTGATTCTTGTCTTTTGTCCTTTGGAATTTTTTTCTTCCAATTTATTGTGATATACTGTTGTCGTACAAGAAAATAGGTGTTGCGGGTACGCTTGCGCGCTCTCTTGTGCCGAGACAGTGTTTCCGGAATTTCCAACGGAACATCCTGCGGAAAGCGGGAAACACTTTTGAAAAAATGATGAATGAGTCTGCGAGAAATGCTCGAGCATTTTAGATGCCGAATAAAATACAGCCAGCATTCATAAAATTTATAAAAATTACAAGAATCTGGCAGTGTCACGGATGGCATTTCTCGTGATGTTGCGCGACAAGAATGGCCGCTGGAACGTACCGAACGTGAACTGGAATGGATCGAAGTTCAACCGGAATGCGAATTGGCTTGAGAATACTTGGGACTCGAATGAGCGTGTCGTGCTCCTCGACACTCACGAAGATTTTTCCGCTTTGGTACCGTTTGTGCCGAGCGGTTTTTGTTCCATCTTGCATTTCCAGCCGTAGAGCATCCGCCCGACCTCTTCCGCTTTTTGGGAGAGAGAGATGAATTTTTTATCGTCTATGCCTTGCATCTCGAAAAGCGCGTAGAGCATGAATTTGAGCGTATCATTTTTTCCGATGGCGCGTTTTAGATAGGCAGTCTTGTATTCCGGAAGAGAAAATTGCGCCAGAGCAATATCCTCAAGGATTCCGGAAAAGATATTGTCTATGCGTATACCGAGCGAATAGCGCAAAACCTTGGGAATATGACGTATCAGTATGTTATGCCATTCTGTATAAAACAGGAGCATTTTAGCACTGATACCAGAAAGCTTCGGGGGTAAGGTATTCATAGGAACCCGAAATGAAAAAATTGAATCTCAATTACGATGATATCATATCAATGGAACACCTGCTTTCTGCGTGGCGCGAATTTGCCAAAGGAAAACGAAAACAGAATGATGTGGCAGATTTTGAAATGCATCTTATGCGTAATCTCTTCGCATTGCAGAGCGATCTGAAGAATCGGAGCTATAAACATGGGCCATACAAGAAGTTTTCTGTTTTTGATCCGAAGCCGAGAAATATTCATAAAGCTCCGGTCCGCGACCGCATAGTGCACCATCTCATCTGTCAGGTTTTGATTGGATATTTTGATAAGAACTTTATTTTTGATTCGTATTCGTGTAGAAAGAAAAAAGGTACATTGAAAGCCATAAATCGTTTCAGAACATTTTTGCTTAAGGCGTCAAAAAATAATACGCAATCGTGTTATATTTTGAAGTGTGATATCAGGAAATTTTTTGCTTCCGTCAATCACTCTCTTTTGCTCGGTATTCTTAAGCGGCATATTGAGGATGATGATATTGTGACTTTTCTTGCGAAAATTATCGGAAGTTTTGAGACTAGCGGAAAAACAGCTATCGGTTTGCCGCTGGGTAATCTTACAAGCCAACTTTTTTCCAATATTTTTCTGAATGAATTTGACCGGTATATGAAGGAGCATTTGAAATTACGGTACTATGTTCGCTATGCGGATGATTTTGTCATACTTTCCGATAACAAATGTTTTCTAGAGCGACTTACGCCGCTAATTTCTGCTTTTCTTTCACAAGAATTGAAACTCTCGCTCCACGATAACAAGCTGTTTCTCAAAACATGGGCGTCCGGAACAGATTTCTTAGGCTGGAATCATTTTCCTTATTGCCGGACGCTCCGTACCGCGACCAAAAAAAAGATGATCAGGAATTTGCACAAAAATAACAACGAACAGACTTTCGCTTCATATTACGGATTGCTTTCTTATGGGAATACCTATAATCTAAAGAAGAAATTATCCCTTTTTAGTTATAGAAACATTTGATATCTACAATATGTCTAAACCATTTTATATCACAACCCCGGTTTATTATATGAATGGGGCACCGCACATCGGGCACGCCTATACGACGGTGGCCGCGGATGTCTTGGCTCGCTTTAAGAAATTGCAAGAGGAAGAAGTTTTTTTTTCTACCGGGGCGGATGAACACGGTTTGAAAATTCAGAGAAAGGCAAAGGAGGCGGGGAAAGAGCCTCAAGAATTTGTGGATGAAAATGTGGCGCGCTTTCAAGAATTGTGGAGGAAATTAGACATTGATTATACAAAGTTCGCGCGCACTACCGATCCGGCGCATAAGCAAGCAGTGCAGAAAGTTTTACAGGATTTACATGAGCGCGGAATTATTTACAAGGGTTTTTACGAGGGAAGATATTGTGTGGGCTGTGAGCGGTTTAAAACGGATGATGAGTTAGCGGACGGCAAATGCCGTGAACACAATATGATTCCGGAGTTATTGAAAGAAGAGACTTATTTGATGAAAATGGCGGCGGCGCAAAAAGAATTGTTAGAAAAAATAGAGAGTAACGCTTTACACATCACTCCCGAAAAGTATAAAACGGAGATGCTGTCGTTTTTGCGGAGTGAAAATCTGCAAGACGTTTCTATTTCGCGCAAGCATGTGAGTTGGGGCATTCCGCTTCCGTTTGATGAATCGCACACAACTTATGTCTGGGTGGACGCGTTTTTGAGTTATCTCACAGTATTGGGCTGGTCGGGAGACAAAAACACATTGCCCGCAGAATGGCCCGTGGACGCGCAAATAATCGGCAAAGATATTTTGCGCGTGCACGCGACTATTTGGCCGATTCTGCTGATGCATCTTGGTGTCCCGACACCAAAATTGTTGCTGGCTCACGGGCACATTCTTTCCGGCGGAAAAAAAATGAGCAAGACGCTCGGCAATGTCATTTCCGCAGATGAAATGCTGGAAAAATTTGGCGTTGACGGGACGCGCTATATTTTGATGAGCGCCGGCACGTTTGGCGATGATCTGGATCTCACTATGGAACGGATGACAGAGAAATACAACGCCGACCTCGCCAACGGTTTGGGCAATCTGGTGTCGCGCGTACTAAAACTCGCGTCCCAACTCAAAGCTCCCAACTCAAAGCTCCCAACTAAGCAATTCCCCAAAAACTTTTTGGATTTGTTGAATGATTATAAATTGGATGAGGGGTTGAAATATATATGGAACATTGTCAGCGAAGACAATAAATATATTGAAGAAACAAAACCTTGGGAGTTGGTAAAAAATGACAAAGCAAAATTTGAGGAAGTCATACAAAAACTTTTGAAGGATATCGCGCTGATTGCTCATCTATTGCAACCATTTTTACCGGAAACATCTCGCAAGATTGAAACCGCGTTACAGGCTGGCGCGGTTGAGCCGCTGTTTCAGAGAATATGATTGACATTCACGCTCATCTCTATTGGAAAAGCTATGATGCCGATCGCGACGCTGTCATCAGACGGGCTTTGGAGAGCGGTATAAAAAAGATGATCTGTGTCGGGACGTCTCCGGAAGATAATCCGCAAGCGATTGCGGTGGCGGAAAAATATGAAGGCGTATACGCGAGCGTGGGAATGCATCCGCATTTTTTTAATAAGGAAGGAATGACGGGGGTTACTGGAAATCTGGAAAGAATCGCGCAATCTTCAAACAAAGTCATAGCCATCGGAGAATGCGGATTGGATTATTTTGAAAGAGAGAAGCTCGTGACGGATGAGATGAAAGCGCAGCAGAAAGAGGGATTGGTGGCGCAAGTTGAAATCGCGCGACAACTTGGTTTGCCGATGATTATTCATACCCGTTCCTCTCCTGGCACTCTATCCTCCACGGCGGGTTTACCCGCCGTGGTGGGCGGGGACGCTTACGGTGATATACTCTGTATTCTTAAGGACGAACTCCTAAAAACTAAAAGCCATAGATTAAAAGCGATTTTGCACTGCTACCAAGGCGATACGGAAATGACTCAAAAGTTCCTCCAACTGCCGAATGTGTATTTTTCTTTTGCCGGCAATATCACTTACCCGGTGAAGAAATCTCTTGCGGGGACGAAAGATGATTTGCAAGAGACATTAAAACTTATAC
>JAHFON010000026.1 GCA_023261695.1 Candidatus Moraniibacteriota bacterium | reverse complement strand
TCTTACCATAATAGACACTCGCAAAATCTCTGTCAAATGTCCGCTTTCCAAGCCGCAAATCAAGTACTGGTTTGGTGCATTTTCCGCGATTTCAACAATATGTAGTAGTGTAACTAACTTTTAGTATACAAGATAAAAAAATTTCGTTCTGCGCTTGGGGCGCGCAGACACGGAAAAAATATTTACAAAAAAAGTCCGGCAAAAAAATTATACTTGGTTCTCAATTTTGCCGGCGACAAAATACAAGATATTTTGGATAGTCGTATCCAAAATGCGCCGCAGGGCTTCCGCGCTGTAAAATCCGATGTGCGGAGTGTACACAACATTATCGCGGCTTAAAAGTTTATGATTTTGTTTAATCCGGTTGGCATGAGCAGGGCCGCAATCCTCATGCAAACATTGCTGTTCTTCTTTGATATACTCCTCTCCCTCAATCACATCCAGGCCGGCACCAGCCAAAATATGTTTGTCCAGCGCTTCAATGAGCGCCTCGTTGGCCACAATGCCGCCGCGGGAAGTGTTGATAAGCAGACTTCCTCGTTTCAGCTTTTGGATATTCTCCAGATTGATCAAGTGATGCGTGTGTTCATTATGCGGCACATGCAAAGTCACAATATCGGACTGTGTGAGTACTTGATCAAGCGGTGCGTATTTGAAATGCAGTATTTCAGACAAAAAAATATCGTGATGTATGTCATACGCCAAAACATGCATACCGAAACCTTTGGCGATGCGTATGACGTGGAGTCCGATGTGTCCGGTGCCGATCACGCCCAGCGTTTTGTCTTTCAGGTCAAAACCCATCAAGCCTTGAATAGAAAAGTCTTCTTTCAAACCGCGCGCGTAAGATTTGTGGACATTACGAGACAGAGCTAAAATAAGAGCGAAGGCGTGCTCGGCTACGGTGTTTTCTCCGTAGTAGGGAACGTTTAAGACGGCAATGTTTTTGGTTCGGCAGACAGAAACATCGATGTGATCAAAGCCGGTAGAACGGGTCACGATACAGCGCGTATTTTTTAATTGATCAACGACGGCCGCGTTGATGGTGGAATAAATAAATACAGAAACAATCTCACACAAACTGGCTTGTAACGCATTTTCCGCAGAAAGCGGTTCTGTAAAGAAAAAAAGCTGGTGACCGCTCAAAGATCGCGCCAGATATTCTTTGTCCGACTCGCTCACTTCAAAAAAGGCGATTTTCATATGTAAGAAAACTTGTTGTTTAGATGTATAAATAGTATACTCCAAAATCCATAGAATATATATGAGGATTACAAAAAAGATGGTGCTGGAAATTAAAAACCAACTCGTAGATAAACGCTTGGATGTGGCGGCATTGGCGCTTCTGCAGAAAAAATATCCGGAAAATCAACTTTCCCGAGGTATGGTTGCGCGTTTGATCAAAGCCGGCCGCATAACTTTGAATCGCACTGTAACACGCGTAAGCCAACGAGTTAGCCTGCACGACACGCTGGAGATTTTTGAAAGCGATCTCGCGGTCGCCACCCCCCAGTTGGAAATTCGCAGTGTCAATCTGCCTATCTTGTATGAAGATGACTTTGTGATCGCTATCAACAAACCGGCCGGCATCCAAACCCACCCCGCGGGCAATCAAAAACGCGATACAGTAGCGCATTTTATCGCTTCAAAATATCCAAAACTCATGAAAGTCGGCGAGAGTCCCTTGCGCCCGGGCATAGTTCATAGATTGGATCGCGAGACGTCCGGCGTGCTCGTCATCGCCAAAACGCTAGCGGCGTTTGCAGAATTGAAAAAACTTTTTCAAAATCGCAATTTAGAAAAAACTTATTTCGCGCTAGTGTACGGACATACGCCAAAATCAGAAGGCGTGATAAACAAGCCCCTGGCACGGCATCCCAAAAAATTGAAGCGCGTGATTGCAAAAACGGAGGGGCGAAACAAGACGCGCGAGGCGCTGACATTATACAAAGTAATTGACCGCCATAGAGATTTTGATCTGTTGGAGATCACTCCCAGGACCGGCCGTACACACCAGATCCGCGCGCATTTAGCCTCCATCGGAAATCCGATTGTCGGTGACAAACTCTATGCTTTCAAACCGATGCGGCGCGGAGAAAAACTCTTTCCGGCGCGCCAGATGTTACACGCTTCTCGCCTGAAATTTGAACTTTTTGCCAAAAAATACGATTTCCAAGCTCCCCTGCCGACAGACTTCCAATTCTTTCTCAAAAGTATTGACTAGGTACATCACAAGAGCTAGGGTTGACGAAACCCCAAAGGCGAATTATGATGATAAAGCTTCATAAATTTTCATTGAACGTCAATTACACGCCTTATGCACCAGAAACTGATTGCTTTTAATTTGAAACAAAGAAAGTCGCCTAGCGCAAGCGAGCTGAAAATCGGCGATGTGGTCAAAGTTTTTCGCAAGATCAAAGAAGGAAGCAAGGAACGCCTCCAGTCTTTTCAAGGCACCATTATCGCTATCAAGGGCGGCCAAAGCTCATCCAAGACTATCACCGTGCGCAAAATTTCTTTTGGCATCGGCGTAGAATTAATTCTGCCTTTATCTTCGCCGCAAATTGAAAAAATTGAATTCGTCAAACACACCCGCGCTCGGCGCGCCAAACTCTATTTCGTCCGCAATAAATCTATCAAAGTCTTGAGTAAAAAGCTCAAAGAAGTGGCGGGAAAGTACGGCGATTTGGCAAATACAGAAACAGAAGATGCCGTATCACCAGAATCAGCAGAATAAAAAAGGGCGGTGAGAAAATTTGCCCAGGTGGCGGAATGGTATACGCGCTAGCTTGAGGTGCTAGTTCCCGCAAGGGATTGGAGGTTCGAGTCCTCTCTTGGGCACCAGAAAGGAAAAGTCAAAGAGTTTTGGTTCGCCTCGCGGAGTTTATCCCCCGATTGGCGGACTCGGCGACTAATTTGTATTCAATTTTGGGGGCAAAAACGAATTGGCGGTTTCGCATTTTGGGGGAAGAAAAATTTTTAATCATATGATACAATTAAGTTAGAGAAATTAGTCCATTTTCTAACTAAACAATTTAATAAATTAACTAACCAAAAAATATGTCGTTCGAAAAACCACCATTTGAGCAACCGCAAAACGAACAAAAAGTAATTAAACCGGAAGCCGCAGAAGTCCCACAAAATGGGCAAGGGCTGGAAAAAATTGAGAAAGAAAGCAAAATTGAATCGGCTAAAGAGGGTGTAGAAAAATCGAAAGAGATTATGGAAGATATGCTAAGTTCCATTCCTGATGTTGATGAATTGACAGACCAATTTTCGCGACGAATGAAGGAAGGTTCAACTACATGGGCGTGGGAGATATCAGGTCTAATGTCTTTGAGAGCAGAACTATCTGGATTGTTATATAACATTAACACCAGACAGCGCGGCGTACGGAATCCAGATAATTTCTCGTTTTCTCTTATGCTACCCCTTAGAGATACCACTGAACGATTAGAAACATACTTAAGATTTAGTTTGGGTAAAGAATCATACTCAACTGCAGAAATACTAAGGGGAAAATTATTGAGGAATCTTCAAAAAGTTGTTGATGAATCTTGGGAAATCTTGGATAAAGAAAAATAGGTTTTCATATTTTAGAATCTAGCTTGTTTTGGATTAATCATCAAAGAAAAACTTGAAATTGTCAGTGGTGCGTCTCCGCCGCCTTTCCGAATTTTCGCGGGGGGATTTTTTCGGAAAAATGCGTTCGGACTAATTCAAGAATACTGCACCCAGTATCAAACTTAACGGCTTTTTGGAAGCCAAAATTGTAATTTGAGCACGCAGTCCATAAAAAAAGCTAGAAGAAACTGGTAAAGTTTCTTTTTTCTTTTTAGCTTGATTTTTCTTGACATTTTCTGTAAGGTTACTTTAGTCATCAGCCCGATTGCCAGGCTGTTATAGTGGTACATTCCCAACTGAATACGAGCAAGTAGAAAGGAGATTTAACGAATGATTTACCGATCGGACACTGCAAGGAAGATTTTTTTTGCGGGAGCAATCAAGTTAGAGCCGACCCAATTGAAGCTCCATGATACAAATCCCTCTGACCCACTTTCGCCAATCTACCTAAATTTTAGGAGGCCGCCAAAAGGACAAGTCGGTGATCAGCTAGTCTACGATCTTGGTAAACTCCTCTATGCAGTGGCGCGTATGGAGCCATTGTCTTACGATGGGGTTGCCGGAGTTCCAGAAGCAGGCGGCCCATTGACCGAGGCTTTCTCAAGTATATCTGGCGTGCCTCAGATATGGCTTGAGAAAACAGAAGGCGCTACACCTTCTAAAGTTTGGAGGCGAACCAAAGGGCGAGGGGGCGAGATCGGTCGCGTGCTTCTCATTGACGACGTTGTCAGTGGGGCGCACTCAAAAATGAAATACGTCGAGACACTTCGGTCATCTGGGTTCGAAGTCAAAGACGTTCTTGTCTTGGTCGACCGTGAACAGTCTGGAGGAAGAGATGTTCTAATTCAGGCTGGCCTCAATCTGCTTGCCGTCTGGCAGATTTCAGAACTCCTCGGGCTCTACCGCATCGAAAACATCATCACCGAGGAAAAGTATCAGGAAGTCAGAGGTTATCTTCGAGCGAACCAGTGATAGGTATTGAAACAATCAACCAGTACCGGAGGTAATTATGTAAAAAACATTCGGCGAGCTATGTTACGAGTCAGGTCATTACGATCGATGGCGGGTTACGAACGTAATCCATGAGACGGCGCTAAGGCCGTAGAGGAGAGGCAATGACTGACGTGGAGATTGAGGAGAGAGTCAGGAAGGTCGTTGTGGATCAATTGGGCGTGAATGCGGCAGATGTGACGCTAGAGGCCTCTTTCGTCAAAGATCTGAGCGCCGACTCGCTTGACACGGTCGAGTTAGTGATGGCGCTTGAAGGAGAGTTTGGTATCGATATTCCCGACGAGGAGGCTGAGAAAATCGTTACCGTGAAAGACGCCATCGCGTATATCAAGTCGCTCCCTGAGTAGGCAGGACGGTGAAAAACATAACAATAACATGGGGGCGTCATCGCAGGATGGCGACCCCCTAATTTTTAACTATCTGATTTTGGCAATTCTTGCTAAAATAGGTGCGAATGTGATTGTATAAATACATCTCTGTTTGATTGTCGGCCTTAACTTTTGAAAACCACAAGGATTCTATAAACCTGCACGCTTAGCTCAGCTGGTTAGAGCACCTCGTTTACACCGAGGGGGTCCAAGGTTCGAATCCTTGAGCGTGCACAACAAAAATAGTAAAATGTTTAGATAGACGTGAGATAAGCGGCATAGTCGCCGAGGTAGCTCAGTGGTAGAGCAGAGGACTGAAAATCCTTGTGTCGGCAGTTCAATCCTGCCCCTCGGCACAAAAAAGCGATATGCAAGAGAGGTTTAATAAAAAATAACCAGACTTGGTTTGGACGCTTGGGACTGTAGCTCAGTGGTAGAGCGCGCGGCTCATAACCGCTTGGTCGTTGGTTCGATCCCAACCAGTCCCACTTTTTAAACACAATGAAAAAGTTTCTCGCTATTATAAAAGTATTTTGGCAAAAATCGCTCACATATCGTTTTACAGTTTTGGCCTACAGAGTGGGCGAGATCGGAGAAACGCTGGCGCTGATTTTAATGTGGTCTGCCATTTATAATGGCCAGAAAACGATTGGTGCACTTACACTACCGGAAATGATCACCTATATTCTTATCGGAAATTTTTTCAATGCGATAATTAGAAATTTTCTCTCAGGTTTGATCGCACGCGACATCAAAGAAGGCAGATTGTCTATATTCCTCATCAAACCGATGCGCTATTTTGACTACATACTCATACAAGAAATCGGGCGCATATCTTTTGTGACAATTATGTCCATGTTTTCGGCGGCGCTGGTCATCATCTTTTTCATAAACACTTTTATCTGGAACTTTGACATCGCGTATTTTTCGGTCATTATAGTTATGGTCACACTAGCTTTCGTAAGCGAACTGCTCATAGCTTATCTAGTCGGACTGATCGCTTTCTGGACAGACGAAGTTGACGGAATATATTCCACAATTGACAGGATTAAAAAGTTTTTTTCCGGCGGCTATTTTCCAATCAGCCTTTTGCCTGTGACGTTTGTTCAAATAAGTTTCTTTTTGCCATTCGCGTATTCATTTTTCGTGCCTGCACAACTTTATCTCAAAAAAATTGACTTGTCCGTGGGGTTGAAAGGATTGCTAGTGCAGATCATTTGGATAGTGGCGCTTTATGGAATAATCAATACAGTTTGGACGCGCGGTCTAAAAAAATACGAGGGCATCGGTATTTGATATTATGGTTGACATTGAAGCAAAAAATCTGTCACGAACATTTGAGTACTACCGCAAACAACGAGGTTTGTCTGGTTGGCTGAAGTTTCTTTTCTATAGAGAAAAATTGCACGCGGAAGCCGTAAAAGACATCAGCTTTTCTATTGATTCAGGTGAATTAGTCGGATTTCTCGGACCCAACGGAGCGGGCAAAACCACCACGCTTAAAATGCTCTCCGGGATTTTGCATCCCACCAGCGGTCAAGTAAAAGTTTTGGGTCACATACCGGCGCAAAGAGAAAAAGAGTATCAGAAAAAGTTCGCTTTAATAATGGGCCAAAAGAATCAATTAGTGCAGGACTTACCGGCCATGGAAACTTTCATCGTCAATAAAGAAATTTACGAGATACCGGATCAAGAATTTGAAGAGAATTTAGATGAACTGGCAAATATTTTTGACATTCACAACATCCTTGATATACAGGTCAGAAAACTTTCACTGGGGCAGAGAATGAGATGCGAGTTGGTCGCGGCGCTTTTGCACAAACCCAAAATTCTGTTTCTTGACGAACCGACCATCGGACTGGATGTAGTCGCGCAGAAAAATATTCGCGATTTCATCAAAAAATACAACCAGGAAAAAAAGACGACCATTATTCTGACCTCGCACTATATGGAAGATATTAGGGAGCTTTGCCAAAGAGTGATCATCATCAACTTGGGCAAGATAATTTATGACGGCAAACTAGACGACCTCATCAGAAAATATGCCCCGTATAAATTGCTCAAGGTGATTTTTAATGGAAATGGGGTAAAGCTAGAAGAAGTGGAAAAGTTTGGAGAAATTGACGAATTTCATCCGTACGCCTGCACCATTAAAACCAAGAGAAACGAAGCGAAAGACACCGCCATCGCTCTTTTGTCGTCAGACTTGCCGGTAGACGACATCATCATTGACGAGGTGGACGTGAATGACGTTATTAGGCAAGTTTTCAATTCTTGATGTTGACTGGAATGTATTTGTTTGCCAAAATGTGCTGGTAAGCGGGCTTGCCCCGCAACCGTAGTGCAACAAAGGCGGGTATCGTATAGCGGCTATTATGAGTCCTTGCCAAGGACTAGATACGGGTTCGACTCCCGTTACTCGCTCAAAAACTAAAAGGCTCGGTTTTATGCCGAGCCTTTTATAGTGGTTTCGTGTAAATAACGGGAGGAGAAGGGCGCGAGTAGAAAGCAAACGAGCGTAGCTTTCTGTGTGTAGCGCCCAGGTTCCGAGTCGGAGCAAAAAGGACTCCCGTTACTCGCTCAAAAATAACTAAGCTCAAAAACAGCCTTTATATTTGGCTGTTTTTGCTTTATATTAGGCAAAAACTCGCATTGCGGGCTTGACCAATTTTCGCTTTTGTGCTATCATCTTTGGTTGGCTCAAAAGCCGACCTGTCCTCCTTGCGAGGGGCGCAGATCATTTGTTAAGAACAATTTATGCCATTGCGGAAAAGTTTTCTTTTCGCAGTAATAATGCTGGCGTTCTTTATCAATACAAAAACTCTTCGGGCTATGGAAATTGCCAATGAGCTGACACTGACGGATAACTATGACTTTAGGAGCGATCCGTTCCTGCTCAAATGGACCTTTGAGATGAAAAACGGTCCGCAGAAAGAAGTTACCGCTGGTCCGGCGTCTCTGGAAGAAAAAATTCTGGATCGCTGGAAGCAAAAACAGGCGCATCTGTGGACGCAACTTCCTAAAGAAAAGTTTGCCATCAATGCCTCCGCCTACACGGCCGCGGCCGACGAGTGCGGCAAAAACGACGGGGTCACCGCATCTGGATTAAAAGTTGCTCAAAAGCGCACTCTGGCTTGTCCCGCGTCTTTTCCGTTCGGCGCCAAAATCAACATTGAAGGTATGGGTGAATTCCGCTGTGAAGATCGCGGCGGCGCCATCAAAGGCAACAAGATAGATATCTATATGGAAACCAAAAAGGAAGCTTTCGCTTTCGGCCGCCGCAACCTTTTGGCGGAAGTGATTGAATAAAAAACCAAACGAAGAAACGCTCGTTCTGCCAAGTTTATGGACGGGCGTTTTTTCTTGGCAAAAATACAAGCAGGTAAAAGTTAAACTCTTAAATTGACGCTCATCTATAACTTTTGTAGACTGATGATACTTTATCTTGACGGCCAGATGTCCGAGCGGTTAGGAAGAGGTCTGCAAAACCTCGTACAGGAGTTCGACTCTCCTTCTGGCCTCCAGTTGACGATCAAAAAATTTTCACCGGGTCAGTGGTGGAATGGTATACACGCGACACTTAAAATGTTGTGCCCAAAAGGCGTGTGGGTTCGAGTCCCACCTGACCCACCAAAATCAAATCATAACCTTAAAGCTAGGTATTTAGTTTTACGTTACAGATGGTAGGACGAGAAGGGCGCGAGTAGAAAGCAAGGAAGCGTGGCTTTCTGTGTGTAGCGCCCAGGTTCCGAGTCGGAGCGAGGAGGAGTCCCACCTGACCCACTAAAAGTTCAAGGTCTGCAACCATTTTGGTTACAGACCTCGTAAGCTACAAGATTAGCTAGTGAGTCAGGCAGAATACCCCATGAATATATGTCCTCCTTGCGAGCGAAACGCTTTGACTTACAGCTACCCTTTCTTGTTCATTGGTTGCGACCAACTCTGCGATCTCGCCAATTTTGATTGCTTCCCCAAGAAAATGAATGGCCTCATTATTATTCTCTTCTCTTCGCGCTTGAGCATATTTTAGGTAGTAGATCGACATCATTTCGACCAGACGGTAAAATGCGGATCCCTCGGTTCCTGACATAACTGGCATAATAGCCTTCCCCTTTCTTTGTCGAAGACAAAAAGAACAATGTACTAAAAAACTTCCGCTCTCTTGTTAACTAATATGTATAGTACAAAATATCCAATAAGTCAAGGAAGTTTGCGATGGCATTTTTTCCCGCGCAAAGCGGAGGAGGCAATTCCTTACGATTTCACAAAAAAGTGATTTATTCAAGAATTTTTGGGTTTATTTTGATTATTTTATCATCGCCCGCGCGCGGGTTTCCTCTGCCGTCGGTATTGGATGTGGTGATGTACAAATAATTATCCGGTCCAACTGTGACCGCGCGAATACGGCCGAACTCTTGCCGGAAATAAACTTGGAGAGAAACGCGGTTGCCGTCTAAAATTTTCGCCGCGTAAAGCGACTCGCCTCGCAAACCGCCGAAAAAAATAGAGTCTTTATAAAACGCCGCGCCCGCCGGAGCCCACGTCTCACTAGATCCCGATTGCGCGACAGGTGATTCCATACCTTCCCTCACTGCATCTCCCTGAATAATCGGCCAGCCATAGTTTTTACCTTTACCGATTAAGTTGAGTTCATCAAAACCGGAGAGGATTCCCGAACGCCCGTGCTCCGTCGCCCACAGCCGCCCTTCATCGTCCCATACGAGCCCCTGCGGGTTGCGATGACCGAAAGAATACACCGCGTTACCAAAAGGATTATCAGAAGGGATTGACCCGTCATCTCGAAGACGGAGAATTTTTCCGCCAAGAGAGCCTGTATCTTGAGCTAGATTGCTTTGCCCCGAATCTCCCGTGGTAATATATAGATTTCCATCCGGACCAAAGGCGATTCTCCCCCCATTATGATATTGGTCCGCTGGGATATGATCAATAATAATGGTTTTCTCCAGCAAATCACTTTCTTCAAAACGATAACGTTCAACTTTATTTCTCAAACCATTTTTTGTTTGATACGTTGAGTAAAGGTAAATGAAATGATTTTCCGCAAATTTAGGGTGGAGCGCCATTCCCAAAAGCCCGCCTTCACCTATATGCGCCACGTCTTCTATAACATAAACTTGCGTCTTCTTGCCTTCATGAATTCTCTGAATAGTCCCGGGCCTTTCGGTAACTAGCAAATCCCCGTCCGGCAAAAACACAATCTCCCAGGGAATTCTTAAATTGTCCGCGACAACTTCAGGAGTTTTCGTAATATCTTTTGGAACCTCTTTTTCGTCTGCTGATTTTTCTAATTCAGTTTTTTGTTCAACGCGGGTTCCCGCCGGCGCAAAAGCTTTCTTTATAAACGTGGCGCGAAAAAAATATACCGCGCCAAGAGAAATAATCAAAATTATAACTAAAAATTTCTTGTTCATACTAAATTGCGGAGGAGGCGAGATTTGAACTCGCGGTACCTTGCGGTACACTCGCTTTCCAAGCGAGCGCACTAGACCACTATGCGACCCCTCCGTTTTAAGCGGGAAATGTATTCTATTTTATTTC
>JAHFON010000006.1:10692-48136 GCA_023261695.1 Candidatus Moraniibacteriota bacterium | reverse complement strand
TCTGGTGGTTCTTGCAAAGATGGGGACTGCGTCTGGTAATGCTGTTCGTTCTGATTCACGTGTTTTTGATGAAATGGAGCGGTTGGATAAAGTGGCTAAAACAAGGCGGTTCCGTCGCCTCAACAGCCGAACTTGCCAATC
Source organism: Candidatus Moraniibacteriota bacterium (assembly GCA_023261695.1). Lineage (GTDB taxonomy): Bacteria > Patescibacteriota > Minisyncoccia > Moranbacterales > UBA1568 > UBA1568. The sequence continues at coordinate 47,995 of JAHFON010000006.1, read as the reverse complement.
CGCAAATGCCAGGCTTAGGTATCTTGGCAATGCTCTTTGTCGTATGGGTGGTAATATTACGCCTCTACGAATCAGCTTTTATTTTTAAAGACTGCGGGTTGTCCGTCAAAGAAATTTCTCCAGACGCAGCACTGAAGGTTCGCGGGCGCCGCTTTTTTATCGGCAGTTTCTTAGTCTTGATAACCTTGTACTTCTTAGTCATTACCCGTTGGATGTGGTAATTGATTCTACTTCAGGATTTTTCTTACGCAGAAAAGACAATCCCGGCACAAGAGACAAAAGAATAATCACAAAAATAATCGGCAAAAGATAGCGATCCACATTTATCACGCTTCCCAAAAAATAACCCAGAGCTACAAGCCCTATGACCCAAAAGAACGCTCCGAGGATATTATAAAATAAGAACATTCGGTAGTTCATATTCGCCACACCGGCCACAATCGGCGCGAATGTCCGCACAATCGGTATAAAACGCGCCAACATAATGGTCTTTGCTCCGTGTCTTTCATAAAAACTATGCGCTTTAATCGCGTGATTTTTTTTGAAAAGGAGCGAGTCTTCGCGACTAAACAATTTCGAGCCAATGCGACGACCAAATTCGTAACCAAGCATATTACCTAAAATAGCGGCGACCAGCAATCCCAAAATAAGTATGGGCGGAGAAAAAAAACTCTGCCCCGCCAAAAATCCCGCTATGAAAAGTAAGCTGTCTCCCGGCAGAAAAAATCCCAGAAATAAGCCTGTTTCCGCAAACACAATCGCAAACAAACCGGCGTATCCGGCTGTCTTGATCAAAAACACCAGATCAACCCCAAAAAACTCCATACGATTTCTTTGGTTGGTTATTTTAATACAACGGTAGCTCCCACTTCTTCAAGTTTCTTCTTAAAATTATCAGCGTCAGCCTTGGATACTTTCTCCTTGATAACTTTAGGCGCGGCATCTACCATATCTTTGGCTTCCTTCAGACCCAGTCCGGTGATTTCGCGCACCGCTTTGATGACATTGATTTTCTGCCCGCCGGCGGCAGTCAATTCCACATCAAATTCCGTCTTCTCTTCGGCAACTTCCGCGGCGGCCGCAGGCGCGGCAGTCCCCATCATCATCGGAGCGGCAGCCGAAACGCCAAATTTATCTTCCAAAACCTTCACCAGTTCTGAAAGATCAAGCACGCTCATCTTCTCAACTTCCGCCACCAACTTCTCAAATTTTTCCGGCACAACGACTGGCTGTTTTTCTTCTGACATAATCGTTAAACGTTAAAAAATAAATTACTTAATTAACAAATGAAAAAAATTAGGCTTTCTGTTTTTCAATCGCTTGCAGAACCCGAACCAAACTCCGCAGGTTTCCACTCAAAACTCTGACGAAACCAGAGATTGGAGCTTGCAAAGTTCCTACGAGCTTCGCGCGCAATTCATCCTGATTCGGCAACTTGGCAAGGGCATTGACCTCATTTGCGGAAAGCTCTTTATCTCCCAACGCTCCCCCCTCAATGACAAAAGGCGCGTCCTTGTTGGTTTTAACGAATTGAGCGAGAACTTTGGCGGCTGCTATCTCATCATGAGAAAATGCCACGCCAATCTGCCCGTTGAATTTTTTCACGTCAATGCCAATGCCCGCTTCTTTCAGCGCGATATTCAAAAGAGTTTTTTTAAGCACCTGCCAGCCAGACCCACTCTTTGAAAGCTCTTTGCGAACGGCGGTAATATTTTTCACCGCTACTCCCTTGAAATCTACGAAAACCAGGGCTTTGGAACCCTTGATTTTTTCGGTCACTTCCGATACCACCTCTTTTTTTTGCTGTTTGCTCTGCATAATCACATCAAAATGATAATAAAAAAACTGCGGTAACAACCGCAGAGACTGGAGACACTCTCCTAAACGAACCCGGAACTATCTTTTGGATTGTCGGGATTCTCTCCTCATGAGGACTTATGCTACGCCTCATTTCTGCGGACGTTCTATTGTATTTCAATGGTACTGGAAGATTCTGTTTCTGTCAAACATTCAAAGTTTCTTGGGCAACCGGATTTTCCACTACTTGAGCTTCCGTGACCTCTTTCGACAAAGCTGGTTCTTGCGCGGGAGCCGCGCCCGAAGACGAGGCCGGAATTTCTTCTGCCGTTTCACTTTGAGAAATAACCTCTTCCGTCTTGATCTCCGCAACCACAGACACTTCTTCAGTTTTCACTTCCTTGTCCGCCACGACGGGGACGTCTGCTGATTCTTTCGCGACCGGACGAGGCATCTTTTTCGCAATCTTCTTGCCCGTCATTACACCCTCGCGAATCAACAGGTTGGTCACAACGGGAGAAACTTGAGCACCCTGACCGATCCAATACAAGATGCGTTCTTTTTTCAAAATACTGGTTTTCTTATGCGGATTGTAACTGCCCAAAATTTCCACATGGCGCTTGCCGGGGGCTTTCGTGCTTTCTTGGAGTACTACGCGAAAAAACGCGAGATTCCTTTTGCCAGTACGATTGAAACGGATAACTAACATAACAAATAAAAAAAATTAAAAGCGCTAAAATAACACAGTTTCCACTCTAATTCATTTCTCAAACTCTGTCAACCGGCATTTCGCTCTCTCCCACTTGATCCAGACGGATGGAAAGCAGTTGGGAAACACCGTCCGCGCCCATCGTCACACCATAAATAAATCCGGCCTGCGACATCGTCTCACGATTATGTGTAATGGCGATAAACTGCGTGCGCGAAGAAAGTTCGCTTAACATAGCGCTAAAACGCCGCGAATTGGCTTCGTCCAGCGTGGCTTCCACTTCGTCCAAGACCGCAAACGGCGGCGGATTATGAGAGATAATGGCAAAAAGAAGCGCCAGTGAAGTTAACGAACGCTCGCCGCCGGAGAGCATAGAAAGGTTGGTGATTTTTTTTCCGGGAGGACAAGCAAATATTTCAATACCTACCTCGTCCGCCAGAATTTCAGTATCGGCGGATTCATCACCTTCCTCCGAGACCACCTCCTCACTCTCCTGCCCGCGCTTTTTTATCTTCACAATTTCAAGTTCAGCTTTACCGCCGCCAAAAATCAGTTTGAAATAGGCGGCAAATTTCTGGCGAATTTCTTCAAAAGCCCGATTAAAAACTTTGTCAATTTTCTGCTCCATTTCTTTGATTACCGCGCGCAAAGACTCCAGCGCCTGTTTCAAATCAGCCGATTCGCGCGTCAAAAAATCAAAACGTTTTTCTGTTTCCCGATATTCATCCACCACCAGCGGATCAATCGCTCCGATATGCTCTACCTCCACTTTGAGACGGGAAATCTCACGCTCTAACTTATCGCGACCCCCGGGTAAAGTCTCGTTACCGGCAAAAGCAGTGTCATATTTCAGATCATTCGCATTCATCGAAAGTTCGTGACGCACCAGTGCGACCAGATCTTCCTCGCGCACTTCCACGCGCGCCAGACGCACTTTCACTTCATTCAATTTATCTTTGAGACGCGTAAGCGCGTATTCTTTCTCACGCCATTCTTTTTCTTTGGCAAAAAAAGTCTGGCGAACGACGCGGCTTGCTTCGCGGACGGAAATCAATGTTTGCCCATTTTCCGTAATAACTTTTTGCAAAACTTCCAAACGCTGATTGCAAGACTCTTTTTCTTTTATCAAAAGAGCGAGCTGTTTGTCACTGGCTTCCTTTCCTGCATCAGACAGAGCGACAATCTGCTTTTCCTGGATACTTCCCTCTCCGGCTTTTTGATACAGATCGTAAAGTCTCTGTTTAATCACTTGAGCGAATTCGCGAATGTCCTGCAAGTCTTCCAATTTTTCAATATGCCGCAAACGATCAATAAGTTCTGCCTGGTGTTTCTCAATTTCTGAAAGTGTCTTGCGAACATAATTGAGATCCACCGGAATTACGCGCGTGATTTCCTGCGCCTTGCGCTTTTCTTGTTCAATCTCAATTTTTCCGTCCAGAATACTTCTCTGGCGCAAAATATTATGCGTCTCTTCTCGCGCAATATCAAGCTCGCGACTGATTTTTTCTTCCGGACTCTGGCTTTCCATAGCTTGCGAAGCTTTTGCGATCTCGCCTGCCAGCGTATTGGTCTCCACCTCCAAATCAAATACCTGTTTTTGCGCGCCGGTCTGTTCTCTCGTAAGCGTATCCCGCTCACCCTGAAAATTATGCCAGAGAAAGCCATAGAGAAGCGTCTGTTTAGCATACAGTTTCTCCGCTATGTCTTTTCCTTGTGCGGCTTTTTCCGCCTGACGGCGCAAGTTTTTCAAGTGCGGCTCAATTTCCAAGATCAAACTGTCCACGCGTTCCAAATTTTCACGAGTACTTTCTAATTTACGAAGAGCGCGTTCTTTTTCAATCTGATACTGCTTGACACCGGCCGCGTCTTCAAAAATAGCGCGCCGCTGTGTTTGAGTGGAGTTCAACACCGCGTCCGACATACCCTGCGTAATGACACAGTAGCTGTCCTTGCCGATACCGGCTTTCGCCAAAAGATCCGTCACATCCAACAGACGAACGCGAGCGCCATTAATCGAATATTCGCTTTCGCCGCTACGATAAAGCTTGCGCGTAATTGACACCTCGGCAAATTCAATCGGGATACGCTTGTCGGAGTTGTCAAAATACAGCGTTACTGAGGCCGCGCCCAGTCGCGCTTTCTTGTCTGTTCCTGCAAAAATAACGTCTTCTGATTTTTTGCCGCGCAAATTTTTCCACGATTGTTCCCCGATCGCCCAGCGGATCGCGTCAGCCACGTTGGACTTGCCGGAACCATTCGGGCCGACAATGGCAGTAATACTTCTGTCTGCCGATTCACCCGCCACAGTTTTAGCGTTGGCTGGTTTATCCGTCTTGGCAGGCAAAAAATCCAACACCGTCTTGTGGGCAAAGGATTTGAAACCGTTAATTTCAATTTTTTTTAAATACACGGCAGTAAATTCAAAAGACTTCCGACTTTATTCATTGCAGGACTTACGTATTATTGCCAACCTTTCTTGACCAGCCCCTGTTTAGCCGCTTCGCGTTGAGCTTCTTGTTTGGACGCCCCCTCGCCTTCGGCCGCCAACTCGTCTTCCAAAAATACTCCCGCGATAAAACGCCTGTCATGATCCGGACCCCATTCCTTCAACACGCGATAACTCGGAGTGATGCCAAATTTTTCCTGTGCCAGTTCCTGAAAACGGCTCTTGGGATCAGTATACAGTCCTTTATCCATTACTTCATCCAGATGCGACAGCACGTATTTTTCAACAAAAATCTGCGCCGCTTCAAATCCTTGATCCAAATAAATGGCTCCAATGACGGCTTCCAACGCGTTGGCTATCAAGTACACGCGCGCCCGTCCCGTATCTTTGGCTTCGCCTCGGCTCATTAGCAGAAAATCTTGCAAACCAAGGGCGCTTCCAATTTCTCCTAAAATATCGCTATTTACCAACGCCGCGCGAAAACTCGTCAATTCGCCCTCTGGATTGTTAAAATGTTCAAAAAGATATCTGGTTACGGCCAGCTCCAGCACCGCGTCCCCTAAAAATTCCAAGCGTTCATTATGCGAATATTTATATCCTTTGTGCTCATTGAGATAAGATCGGTGCGTAAGGGCCTCCTGAAACAAATCGGGATTCTTGATCTCAATGGTCAGTTTTTTCTTGAGTTGCTCTTTGTCTATAATTTTCATACTGATTTTTACAAAAAAGCGTTTGTGAGACGCTTCTTATTTTTTCATTTGATGGCTTTTGGATGAGCCATGATCGGCCACTTCTTCTTTTAAGTTTTCTTCCGGTGTTTCCGCTTCGTATTCCGGATTATGTTTGTGATTTCCCGAAACATCATCCTTCATCGGTTCCCCCATTTCACGATAAATAGTCCCCAGCACTCCGTTCACAAAACGCGAGCTACTGTCGCTCCCGAACGTTTTCGCGAGTTCAATCGCTTCATTGATGGCAACTTTCGGCGGCGTTTCGTCGTAATTCCCGAACATCAGTTCATAAATTCCCAAACGGAGAATATTTCTGTCTACGAGCATCACTTGCTCCAGAGGCCATTCCGGAGCACATTTTTCAATCAGTTTATCAATAGTTTTGCATTCGTGGAGCGTGCCTTCCACCAGATGGCTGGCAAAGACGGCGTCTTCCAACCCCGGTGCGAATTCCAAAACATTGCGCTTGAGAATTTCACGAAAATTTGCATCGTGCCTGCCGTTAAAGTCCCACTCAAAGAGAGACTGCATCGCTATAGATCTTTGAAGGTGCCGATTTGCCATTTTTATTTTTTGAAAAACTAGGCGGTCTTTTTCTCTAATTTGGTCTGTGGCGCGATCCTTATCATTTCTTTGCCTTTGTACGTTCCGCACTTCAAACATACGCGATGCGCCGACACGGGTGCCTGACAACGGGGACATTCCTGCGTATTTGTAAGCGTCACATCGTATTGTTTGCGCGCGCGATCGCGGCGATGACGAGTATGCCTTTGCTTGGGATTAGCCATAAATGTTCTGCTTAGCGGGATTATTCAATATGCCTACTCTATCAATTCTCTTTCATTTTGGCAAGCGTGTTGAATTTTTGACTTTTGATTTACTTTTTTCTGGGCTTGAGAATACCGGAAAAACTCCGGTTGGCGTTATCTGGAATAGACAGCCAAACCGGCTTAAATGACCTCCGGTGAATTGGACAGGGACCAAGACGACGCAAAGCATCCATATGTTCCCGCGTGCCATAGCCTTTATGCTTGGCAAAACCGTAGCCCGGATATTTTTTGTCTGTAACTGACATTATCCGGTCACGTGTGACTTTGGCGACAATGGAAGCGGCGGCAATAGATTTTACGCTGTCATCTCCTCCGACGATCGCTTCTTGCAAATAAGAAAAATTTGGAATTAGCTGGTTGCCATCAATAAGCAGGTACATATCTTTTTTGATTTTTTGTTGACTGACGGCTAATTGTTTTTTGAGCGCGGCCGCCGCGCTTTTCATCGCGAGAAACGTAGCCTGTAAAATATTGATTCGGTCAATTGTTTCCGCGCCCACGATGCCAACGCCGGTATAAAAATATTCTTCTATAAACCCAAAAAGTTTTTCCCGTTGTTTTTCTGAAAGTTTTTTGGAATCCCTGATCTGCGCGAGATTTTTTTTCAAATCTTCTGGAATATGGAAACTCTGATCTTTATAACACACCGCGGCCGCTACCACCGGCCCGGCCAGCGGTCCTCTGCCAGCCTCGTCCACACCGATGACGAAAATAGGATTGTCACCCGCGCAATCCAATTCTTTTTCAAATGTCTTTTCCCGTATAATTGAATTTGCCATATCTGGCCACACTATACGCGTGATTTGAGTTCATTGACCGCTTTACAAAACTGTTCGCCGCGATCAAATTCGTTTTGAAAAATGCCGAAGCTCGCCGCGCCTGGAGAAAGCAAAACCACATCCCCCGGCTCCGCGCTTCGCGATGCCAGTTCTACGGCTTTGGCCATACTTTCCACCACCTCAAATTGGCGACCTTTGTCTTTCGCAGACAGATGAGTTTTAAGCGCCCGCAATAATTTATCTGTAGCCGCTCCTTTCAGTAGGATGAGTCCTTTGGATCGCCTGAGAATCACTTGAGCCAAAGCGTCAAATTTCAGCTGTTTGTCGCTTCCGCCGGCAATCAAAATAACCGGCTCGGAAAAAAAACGCAGAGCGGCAATGACAGACTCCGGGATCGTGGCCGTAGTATCATTGTAATAACGCACGCTGTTTTTTTCACTCACATACTCCAAACGATGCGGAATTCCCGGAAAACTTTCGATACCGGAAGCGATTTGTTTCAAGTTTATTCCGTATGCAAGCGTGGCGGAAACGGCCGCTAAAACATTTGCGACATTATGCTCGCCTTTAAGCGGCACTCTGGAGAGCGGCAGAAATTCTTCTTCCTTGCCCTGCCGGCGCACATAGATCTTTTTGTCTTTCACCCAAACGCCATCGCCCTCAATTTCACCATTTTGGGAAAACCAAATAATTGTTCCCTTGGCATCCTGCACAGTAGCGCGCACCGCTTCATCATCAAAATTGGCGACTAAAATATTCCGCGTTTTCTGAAATAAAAAAATATTTTTCTTGTCGGACACATACTCCTCCATTGTCTTGTAATAATTGAGGTGGTCCAAATAAATGTTAGTCAGGACTGCCAAAAACGGACTTCTCTTGGAACGCCCCAGCGCGGAAAGACGCCACGAAGAAAGTTCAAAGACCACCACATCATCGGTGGTGATCTTTCCCAAGTTCCCAAGCACGCTTATTTGTCCAATGCCGACCCGCGCCACGCGCTTTTTCGCAGTTTCCAAAATATGCGCGCACAAAGACGCGGTGGTCGTTTTGCCCTTCGTCCCCGTGATGCCGATGATCGGAGCTTTGCAAAGAGCCAAAAAAATACTGGCGTCCATCTCTACCGGCACTTTATGTTTTTTCGCCAGTTTCACGTATTCGTTCGTCCACGGAATTATGGGATTTTTGATCACCATATCCACGTTCGTAAAGTCTTCTGTCCTATGCTGGCCGAGAACATACGTCACATTTTTGTATTTCGCAAGTTTCTCAAGCGAAGCGCCGAGTTCAACGCGGCTCTTAATATCAGTTACGATAATTTCTCGCGCTCCTTGTTCTGCCAAAAATTTTACCGTACCAATCCCGCCCATATTCAGGCCGAGACCAAAAACCGTTACTCGTTTGTTTTTGAAAAAAGACGCTTTCAACATACTCTTTACCATTCAAACCAACTCTTGGAACGCCGCAAGACACTGCCAAACCGCCCCTTGGTAAGAAGCTCTCCTTCTTCCATTACCAGAAAACCATTGATCATCAGCCACGAGATTCCGGTTGCGTACTGATAAGGATTTTCCATCGTGGCACAATCGGCAATGATTTCCGGCCGAAATATCGCTATATCGGCAAAATAACCCGTTTGCAAAAAACCGCGATTTTTCAGTTGGAATTTCAGCGCCGGTTTGCCGCTCATCTTGTGCACCGCCTCTTCCCAACTCAACACCTTCTGCTTGCGAACATATTCGGCAAACACTTTCGGAAACGTTCCAAAATTGCGCGGGTGCACCAGCTCGCCGGTTTCTTTGTGATCCGCTCCGTATCCGACGCCATTGCTTGAGATAATGGAAAACGGATGTTGCACCGCTTTGAGAATATTTTTTTCCGAAAGCGCTTCCAAAGAAACAATGGCTCGGCCGCGGCTCGCGATCAGTAAATCCAACACGGTTTCCTCCGGAGACTTGCCTTGCAGGACGGCAATTTCGGAAATCTTGCGACGAGACAACATTTTACTCAAAGTTGAAACTTCAACGATAATTTCTGAATAGTCAATTTCTTTGCCGCGCATATCTCGCAGTACCGTACTTCGCACGCCGGGATCTTTCAAACGCTCCAGCATCATTTTGCGTCCCTCTTGCGTCACCCATTCCGGCAAAAACGTGTACAATACCGATCCGGTCGTGGTATACGGGTAGACATCAAAACTGATTTGTATCTCATTGAGCGCGGCCGTCTCAATGAGGTTGAACGCCGCGTCCATCAGGTGCCAATTATTTCTGCCCACCGCTTTCAAATGGGAAATATGCAGGGGCGCTTTGGCGGAGCCGGCAATTTTGATCGCTTCTTCCACGGCTTTCACCAAGCCTTCTTCTTCATTGCGCACATACGTCACATATACTCCGCCCTGAGCAACGGCGGTTTGCGCCAAAGCGGCAAGCTCCCGCTCTCCGGCCCCGCGGGCGTGCGTATACTTGAGTCCAGTGGAAAGACCCATCGCTCCCTCTTTCAGCGCCGTGCGCAACATCCTCCGCATAATTTCAATTTCGTCCGGCGTGATGGCGCGCGACTTGTCTTCCATCACACCGCGCCGAAGCGTACCGTGTCCCACCAATGTGGCGAAGTTCACCGCCGGACGGCGTCTTTCCACTTCAAGAAGAAATTCTTTCATTGAAAGCCAGTTGAAATTTATTCTTTCCACGTCTGTCCACTTTTGAATGGAACGAATAATAGATGGATGGGTAAGTGGCGCCAAAGACGATCCGGAATTTCCTCCGACAATAGTGGTGATGCCTTGGTGTAAGAGGCTTTCCAATTCCGGATGCGCTAAAAGCTGCCAATAAGTATCGGAGTGGTTATTCACATCCACGAATCCCGGGGTGACATACTGCCCCGTTGCATCAATCACACGCAAAGCGTATCTGTGTGGCAAGTCGCCAATAGCAGAAATACGCCCTTCCTTGATGGCGAGATCGGCGCGATACATCGGCCGGCCGCTACCGTCAATCACGGTGCCATTTTTGATAATAATGTCGTACATAATTTTCCAAAGATCGTAAAAACTAGACGGCTGGTTTATTGTTTTCCGCAATAACTTCTTTGGCTTCAGCCATAAACTGCGCATCTTGTTGCAAAGGTCGCGGGATCAACAGCGACATATCGGCTGCATTTTTGAGACTTTTCAAGTTTTCCAAAGCGGCTTTTTTGGCGATGCGCATCATCTCATCATAATCCGCCATATTCGGTTGGACGAATTTAATATTGCGATAATCCTGTTTTACCGCCGTCAAGACAACCCGCGACGTTCGAGCTTCCGGCAACATTTCCGCCAAAGCGTTACCGGAATTGCGCGGGTTTTTCAAAACCGCCACGCGAATATTAAAATCATCGTTTCTCTTAAGCTCCACATCCGCGTAATGCATAGCATAAGCCGGATCAATTTTCGCCACCTGCAACATAAACGCTTTATTTTTTTTAGCGTCCGCCGGCATCTCCTGCAACAGTGTCCCCAGAGATCCGGTATTGTTTTTCAGCTGGTTTAAATAACGCTGCAATTCTCCGCCTTCCGGCAAACCCTCCTCTATTCCTTCTTTTCCGAATTCCTCTTTGAGAGATGCTTTGAAGCTCGGTGTAGGTTCTTTTTCTGCACTTGTTTCCACTGTTTCATTCATTTCAGTCGCCACGGCGCCCGGCGAGCCTGTCAAATTGGCGGGCGGAATATCCGTTTGAGAAATTTCCGTAGCGGCAACAGGAGGTGCGGCTGGCGGAAGCAAACCAGATGAATCCGTTTCTAAATTTTCCAATTCTTTTTCCAATGTTTTACGTTCCGCAATGAGCGCTAAAAGATCGTCATCCGCTTTATCCGGTGAAATGGATTGGTTGAGCTTTTCAATTTTTTTGGCCAAAGCTTGTTTTTGTTTCTTTATGGCTTCAGATTGTTCCGCGCGTTGTTTTTCCAGCAATAAACGCTCTTCTTCCTCTTGGCGCAGTTTCTCATACTCGCTCCCCAGTTCCGTGAGGTGGCGGCGTTCATCTAAAATCTGCGACACCGCGTCATCCGCCAGTTCTCCAAATTTCATCGCGGCAATTTCCTTCAATCGTTGGTTATTTGCCATTATGTCATTTTCTAATTTTGGATTTTTTGTCATAATTTCGCTTTCAAAAATTTTTAGGCAATCCGTTGCGCTATTTCCACCAAACGGTTGGAATAACCCCACTCATTATCGTACCAAACAATGACTTTGACCAGATCCCCGTCAACGACTTTGGTCATTGAAAGATCCGCGATGCCGGAATAAGGACTCCCGATAAAATCCGACGACACGAGCGGCTCTTCGGTGACCGCCAGCACTTGTTTGTAGCTAAAGTCGGCGGCTTCTCTTAATGTTTGATTGATCTCCTCTTTGGTGGTTTTGCGTTTCAAAAGACAAGTCAAATCGGAAAGCGACACCACGATCGTCGGCACTCGCACGGCAATGCCGTCAAACACTCCTTGGAGCGCGGGCAAAGCTTGAGTCACGGAAATCGCCGCGCCCGTCGTCGTCGGCACGATGTTTTGTCCCGCGGCGCGCGCGCGGCGCAAATCTTTGTGCGGACCGTCTTGTAAATTTTGATCCACCGTGTACGAATGGATGGTTGTCATCAGCGCTTTCTCAACGCCGAAAGTTTCGTCCAAAATTTTGACTACCGCAGCCAGCGAATGAGTTGTGCAGGAGGCATTAGAAATGACGTCTTGATTGGCATAAACATCTTCATTCACGCCCATTAAAAAAGTGGGTGTTAAATCTTCTCCTTTGGCGGGAGCGGAAAGAATTACTTTGCGCGCTCCGGCTTCTATATGCTGTTTCGCGGATGTCTGATCCACGAAACGGCCGGTGCATTCCAGCACGACATCGATGTTCAATTCTTTCCAGGGCAATTTTTTCGGATCAGATTCGGCATACACAGGAAATTCTTGACCGTCCACTACCAGTGCTCCGGCACGCGTTTTGACTTCTTTGCCATAACGCCCATAAACTGTATCATAACGCAGAAGATGAGCTAAAGTGTCCGCGCTGACGAGATCATTAATGGCTACTATTTTTAAACCTGTTTTCTCCAAAGCAATCTTAAACGCGGCGCGCCCAATGCGTCCAAATCCGTTGATAGCTATCCTCTTGGCCATATTGTTTTTATTGATTGATTACTTTCTCAATTTTTGATTTTTATCAAGCTTTGCCCGCGCTGCCAAAAATCCGCATTCTTTCTTTTATAACTTCCTTGACACATTCTTTCGCCGTGCCCAGCACCTTGCGCACATCAGTTTCTTCTCCGTCCCGCAAAACTTCGCGCAGTCCTCCGATAAAGGCAAGACGGATGGCCGTATCCACATTGAAACAGCTGATGCCGCGGCTGATTACTTCCTGCACCCGACCACTGTGCCAATCGGAGGCTCCGTGGAGTACCAACGGCACGCTGACACGCTTGGCAATCGCGACTAATCTGTCATAATCCGGCTCACCCCGCTCGCGGAAAAATCCATGCGCGTTGCCAATGGCCACCGCCAGCGTATCCACGCCCGTCTCATCCACAAACTGTTTCGCCTGATCGGGATCGGTCATATATTTCTCCCAGTCTACGTTTTCCATTTGCATCTCTCCCAAATACGGAACATTGCCCAGTTCTGCCTGCACCGAGATACCGCGGCTATGCGCGATTTCCACGATTTTTTTGGTGGTCAGACAATTATCAACATATTCTTTGCGCGAACCGTCATACATCACCGATTCAAAACCGATATCCATCGCCCTCTCCACCACCTCAAAGCTTTTGCCGTGATCCAGATGAAGACCAATGGGAATATCCGGGGCGTAAAACTCCGCGATATTTTTTATCAAATGAAAAATTGCCCGCCCGCCGGCATAATCCAGCGTCTTTCCCGTCACCTGCACGATCACCGGCGAAGCCAGTTCTTTGGCCATCTCAATGATCGCGCGCGTGGTTTCAAGATTTACGGTATTGAAAGCGCCCACGGCATATTTTTGGGCTTGAGCCTTTTCCAAAATTGTTTTAACATTCACAATCATACTTTGGATCTTCTGGTTTGAAAATTATCGCTCTTGTTCTTGACGTTCAGCTTCATATTCTAAAACTCCCATCATTTTCACCAATTCATACGGAAACAGACTCTCTCTTCCCACTAACACTCCGTCCATCCGAGCCTCAAAAGATACTGCCGGTAAAAACGCGCTCTTGACCGAGCCGCCGTATAAAACAGCTATGCGTTCCGCCGTCTGCGCATCAAACATCTCCGTAAATAATTTCAAAAGCAATACTCTGACTTGGAGCAATTCCTCCGTCGTCGGCAGTCTGTCCGTACCGATAGCCCAGCGTGGTTCATACGCCACAATCACCGTCCCCGCTTGCAATTTGGAAAGACTGGAAAAAATAATTTTCACCTGTTCAGCAAGAACGCGATCTGTCTCATCCGCCCGCCGCTCTTCATCTGTTTCCCCGACACACACAATGGGTATGAGATGATGTTTCAGGGCTGATAGCGTTTTGTTATGAAGCATTGCGTCAGTTTCGCAGGCGATACGTCTGCGCTCGCTATGTCCGACAATCACATACTCCACACCGTCATTTTTGAGCATTAGCGGGGAAATCTCTCCCGTGTACGCCCCGCTTTTTTCCGGAAAAAAATTCTGCGCGCCTTTTTGGATACTCGCCGGCAGATTATCAAATTGCGAGAGATATAAAAACGGCGGGCAAACTATCCCCTTCACGCGCTCAAATCTCTTGCCCTGCAACTCTCGCTGAAACAGAGAGATATATTGAGTCGCTTCTTCGCGCGAAAGCAGATTCATTTTTAAATTTCCGACGACATAAAAATTTTTCCGCATAGTTTTTATTTTCTATCATTGCGCAAGCTGTTCCCGCAGATATTCGGCGGCCACTTCAGGCTGGATAGTGGAAATCTCTATGCCCGTGGAAAGTTCAAAGCCGGCCCAGGGAGTCGGAGGCTTCGGCAGAATTTCAATATGCCACTGGTAATGCGGGTACTCTTTGCCGTCGCAAGGCGCCGTATGAATGTAAAAATTGTACGGCGGATCATTGATGCCTCTATAAATCGCAAAAAGCGCTTTTTGCAGGGCTTCGGCAATGGCAAATTTTTCCTCATCCGTAATGCGCTCAAAATACGGGTTGGCGCGCTTGCCGACTACCCAAACTTCAAACGCGGCGCGCGAAGCAAACGGACAAAAAGCCACGCAGTGGTCATTTTCAAAAATAACCCGCCGTACGCTTTCGCTTTCATATTCCGTCATCACCTCGTAAACTTTGTGTTTGTTGCTCCTGTAATACAACTCCGCTCCGGAAAGTTCCAAATCAATATATGGAGAAATCACCGGAATAGCCAGAATTTGCGAATGCGGGTGCGCGATGGACGCTCCCGCCTCTTTGCCGTGATTGTGAAAAATCTGGATGTAGTTGACGTTTTTTTTATTCATCAAAGCGAGATATCTGTCTTGATACGCGTCCAGGACTTCAGCCACTTGCCATACGTCAAGCAAAGCCGGGGAACGCTTGGGATCGCGCGTGACGACTATTTCATGATAGCCCACACCAGCTAAAGCAAAGTACGGGCCCTCGGAAAGTTCGTGGGCGGCGCGTTTAGGAGAAAAGGCCGGATACTTGTTGGGAAATACGCGCAAGCTCCAATCGCCATCCTCACGACGATAGATGAGCACGTCTTTTTCTTGTTCGCTTTCTTCCGGATTTTCAAAAGGATCGTTCGCGTCATCCGAGGGAGCGCGCCGCAACTTTGCAAACTCGTCCGGCCGTTTGGCTCGTCCTGTGGCAATCACCACCCAATCGCCAGTTACGATATCTTGGCGCAGTTCTGATTCGTACGCAGTCTTGCTAATTTTTTCCGTGATATTTTTAGGCATTTTTTTAATTTTTTTGTTATTTTGGATATTTATGAAGATAAAATTTATCCCTGAAGCACGGGCGTTGATTTTCTTTGAGTGTATTGCTTGATGTGATACGCGCCTGTCAGTAAACGTATCCGCGTCTTGAACAGATCAATCAGCACCTGAATAAATCCGTTCTTGCCGGTCAAACGCACCGTGGAACCCTCCTCATTCATCCAGCGCACAGGCATCTGCTTCACTTTGAATCCCAGCTTGAGAGCTAAAGCTACCAACTCAAAATCAAAACCGAAACGATCCACTACCATACGGCTCGCGATCTCTTGAGCCGCCGCGCCAGAAACTATTTTGAAACCGCATTGCGTATCCGGATAACTCCATAATCCTAAAATGATACGGATGAGCCAATTGCCGCCCTCTCCCATAATTTCACGATACTTGGGCTGGTGCACCTGAATAAAAGAGCCCTCAATTTTGCGCGAGCCGATAATCACATCATAACCGGCGTCAAACTGCCCCACAAACGCGTCCAGATGCGTAACGGACGTGGAGCCGTCGGCATCCAAAAAAAGACGCCATCTGCCTTGGGCTTCCAAAAGTCCCTGACGCACCACATAACCTTTGCCGTGATTTTCCCGATTGTCAATAACGCGCAAGTGCGGCACCTGCAAAGCGTAATTGCGCGCCACTTCCGCGGTATTGTCGTCTGATCCGTCCACGATCACAATAATTTCGTATGTGTAATTTTTTCCTTTGAGGTATCTGTCAATTTCCAATAAATTACGTCCGATACGATCCCCTTCTTTGTACGCCGGCACGATCACCGAAAGAAACGGCTGTTCCATAACAACAAAAAAATCACAAATTATAACGCCCTTATTGTATCACAAACCCAGGCCAATTCAAAAAACTAAATAATGAAAATCTATTGTTTGGCATCCAGCCATTCCTGCAAAATGATACGAGCCGCTTCCGCGTCGTCAATTTTGGAAATCCTCTTTGCTCCACTTTCCTTCAGACGGTCTTGAGCCATCTTTGTCGTAAACATTTCATTCTGATACACCACGCTCACAGAAAAGCGCTTCTCTATCAGACGTCCCAACTTTTTTCCCGCGTGTTCCGCATCTTGCCGATTGCCCAACGACTTTCCGCCGGCAATATTACGCGTAACCCCGCGAATAGCGATACCTATTACCACAGTGGCAATATTTTCCGCGGCAATGATCGCGCCTAGACGTTTCAACAAGTACTGGTCATTTTGAAGCGTCGCGTAAGCGAGCGCCAGCTTGGTTTCTTTATGCGCCAGCGCCACCCCGACCTTAACAGCCCCCCAATCAATACCTAAATAATTAGATGCTTTTTTCATTTTAATTCCTGATTCTTGATTCGTAATTCTAACATTTTGTCACGACTTCCGCGCCGTCTTTGGTGATCACCACCGTGTCCTCAAAATGCGCGCTCCATTTACCGTCGGCAGTCACAAATGTCCAGTTATCAGAAGCCAGTTTCACGCTAAACGTCCCCATATTCACCATCGGCTCAAGCGCGAAAGTCATTCCTGCGCAGATCACAAAATCCGTCAGATCGCGCGAAATATAATTGGGTATCTGCGGAGCTTCGTGCAGTTCCCGCCCGACGCCGTGACTGGTCAGATCGCGCACCACTGAAAATCCTTGCGCTTCAACGAATTTCTGCACGGCGCGAGCGTAACGAGAAATCCGCACGCCCGGACGAAGTTCCGCAACGCCCTTCTGTAAACTAGCCTCCGTCACAGCGGCCAATATGTTCGCCTCCGGAGAAACTTTTCCCACTCTCACCGTGCGCGCCATATCCGTCACCATACCCGCAAAACGCATACCGATATCCAATTTAAGCAAATCTCCATCCCGCACAATCTTTTTGGCGCTGGGGATACCGTGCACCACTTCTTGATTGATGGACGCGCAGAGCGATGCCGGAAAAGGACGCTCCGATCCGGCATTATAACCTTTGAAAATGGGAATGCCGCCAGCGGAACGAATCAACTTCTCCGTCAAAACATCCAGCGCCAAAGTTTCTATACCCGGGCACACCGCGGCCACTACCGATTCCATCACTTGAGCCAAACGCTCGCCCGATTCCCGCAAACGCTTGATTTCATCCGAAGTTTTGATTAAGACTTTCATAGTGTCTCTTGGAGAGATTGGCCTATGCCTGAAGCAATGTTTCGAAAAACCTCATCCGCCGATCTATGTCCGTCCACGCGCACCAAAAGATGCTCTTTTTCAAAATGTTCTATCACGGGCAGAGTCGCGGAATAGAAAATCTGATAACGTTTGCGCACTCCCGCCGGCGTATCGTCCGGACGCTGACCGATTGCACCGCCGCAGACACCGCACTTGGTTTCCGCATTAAAAATATCTTGACCCAAAATATACGGCCGCAAACAATCCAGACACAAATACCGTTTAGAAATACGCTCCACGGCGTCTTCTTCCGAAATGCTGATAAAAATCACTTTCTCAATAGAGCGCTCGAAGTGGTGCAACGCTTGCAATACCGCTTCAATCTGGGGAACATTGCGCGGCGCCCCGTCAATCAAAACACCCGCATTTTCGGGAACGCGTTTGAGCGCCTGTTCCAAAACAGCCGACATAATCTCGTTCGATGCCAGTTCGTGCCGCTGATTTATAATCTCGTTCAAATTACGGCCAAAGGACGTGTCTTCTTTGGCAACGGCGCGCATTTCCGATCCAATATCAATATGCGCCAATCCGAAAGTTTCCTGCAAATTTTTAGCTTGCGTGCTCTTGCCGCTCCCCGGCGGCCCCAGCAGAATATAATTTTTGACAGACATTTGAATTTCTCAAACCTTACTGCTTAAAAAGTTTCATAACTGCGCATAGACAACTGGCTTTGGATATGTTTCACCGTCTCCAATACCACGGAAACTACGATCAGAATACTCACGCCCCCGATGGAAAGCGCCTGCACACCGGTAATACCTTGCGCGATAAACGGCAGTACCGCGATCACTCCCAAGAAAAACGCCCCCGCCAGCGTGATGCGATTGATAATGTGATGGAGATATTGCGCCGTCGCGGTGCCGGGACGGATGCCGGGAATATATCCGCCTTGTTTCTGAAGATTCTCCGCTATCTTGAGCGGATCAAAAACGACCGCGATATAAAAATAAGTAAAAAGCACCACCAAAACAAAATAAATGCTCCCGTACACCCATTGATCCTGCAGCCACGCACTTAAAGTCATCGCAAAACTCGCGATCTTGGCATTACTGCTTTGCGCGAAAAAATTGGCCGCCATAGTCGGAATAAGAATCAGCGACACCGCAAAGATAATGGGAATTACCCCCGCCTGATTGACCCTAAGAGGCAAATGCGTCGTGGAATCACCATAAACTTGCCCGCCCCGCGCGCGCTTGGCATAGGCGACGGGTATCGTCCGCTGGCCTTCATTGATAAAAATCACGCCCGCGATAGTCACGGCCGCCAGCAAAACAAACACCAGATAAGTAAAAATCTGCGCCGGATCCCAAACTGAAAGAAAACGCGATACACCGATCGGCAGTCCCGAAATAATACCGGCAAAAATTATCACCGAAACTCCGTTACCCAAACCTTTTTCCGTAATCAACTCGCCAAGCCACATTAAAAAAATGGTGCCGGCGGTGGCGCTGATGATAATCACTGCCATATTGAACGGGGTAACGTTATTCAGAATGTTTTGGGAACGCAGAAGCGAGAGCATACTGAAAGATTGCAGAGCGGCCAAGGGAGGTGTGATCCAGCGTGTCCACATATTAAACTTCTGCCGTCCTTTTTCGCCCTCTTCTTTGGAAATGCGTTCCAAACTGGGAACAATCGTGGTGAGAAGTTGCATAATAATAGAAGCCGTGATGTAGGGCGCGACGCCCAACAGCACGATGGAAATTTTGGAAAGTCCTCCGCCTGAAAAAACATTCAAAAGCCCCAAAAAAGCGTTGCTCTCAAATAGTTTTCGCAGGGCCAAGACATCCACTCCGGGCAAAGGAATGTTGGCAAAGATGCGGTACACAACCAACAAACCGAAAATAAAAAATATTTTATTTCGGAGTTCCGCGATTCGAAAAATATTCCAAAATGTTTCACGCATAACGGAAAAATCAATTATCTAAAATGTTAAATTTTGAAACATTGTTTATGAACTTCCCAACCGGTTTTCTTTTTGGAAAGTACTTTAACACTTCAAAGTACTCTATGCAGAAACCGTCTGGAAATTAGCTTGGGCTTTTTTGGAGGCGGCAACGTCTTTGCCTAAAACAAGTTTTTTCTTGATAGAACCCGTTGCCACAATTTTAACACCGCGCGAAAGAGCGGCTTTCGGCGTCAATTTTCTTTCAATCAGCAAAGCCAGTGTGACTATTTCTCCGTCCGCACAAACACGTTCAAGATCGTCCAGCGTGACCAAGCATTTTTTGGGATGGATGGATTTGAAACCGCGCACTTTCTTCAGACGTTCCAAAAACGTGGAACGACCACCCTCAAAAAGCGGGTCCATAGAAGCACCGGAGCGGGATTTCTGCCCATTACTGCCGCGACCGGAAGTCGTGCCGCGTTTGCCGCCACGCCCGATACGTTTGCGGGTTTTCTTTTTCACGACTGAAAGTTGATGAATTTGCATAAACAATATAATTATAAACCGCTTAAATTAAAACCCTACGCCGATTCCGCTGACCGCGCGACCACTGCGGTTTCTTGGGCAATTTTAGGAAGCCTGGGAGCTTTCAATCCTTCCAGAGCTTTCACAGTGGCGCGAGCAACATTGATCGGATTGGAAGCGCCCAAAGATTTGGAAACGATATCCTTGACACCCAAAAGATCAACTACGGCGCGCACGGCGCCGCCGGCAATGATTCCGCGTCCCGCGGGAGCCGGCCGCAACAGCACTTTGGACGCACCCAGTTTGAAGGTAATATCATGAGAAATAGTAGCTCCGTTTAATTTGATCGTCACCAAATTTTTTTTCGCGTCATTATATGCCTTTTGAATGGCGCCGGACACATCAGCGCCTTTGGCGACACCGACGCCGACCTTGCCTTTGCGATTACCGATCACCAGCGTAGCCCGAAAACGAAAACGGCGGCCGCCTTTGACCACGCGCGTAACCCGCGCCAAATCAAGAAGTTTTTGATCAAACTCCGGCTTCTCGCGCCTCGCGGTTTTTCTTCCTTGCTTAACCATAATTGCTTATCTTTTCAACTTTTGAATTAAAATTTGAGACCTTGAACGCGAGCGGCTTCAGCCAACGCTTTCACTTTGCCGTGATACATATATCCGGAACGGTCAAATATCACTTCTGTCACTCCAAGTTTCATCAAACGTTCCGCTATCGCCTGACCCACGAGAGCCGCCCCCGCCACGTTGTGATGTGTTTTCTTTTCAAACTCGGCCAGATGCGCTTGCGCCATAGTCCTGCCAGACACGTCATCTATAGCCTGCGCTGAAATATACCGCAAACTGCGAAATACCGAGAGTCGCGGACGGAGAGCCGTGCCGGTCAATTTGGCGCGTACGCGCCGAGAGCGTCCCAGGCGTCTTATTTTTCTTGTCTCTGCTTTCAACATATCCTTTATTCTAACTCATTAACTGATAATCACTAAATCACTAACTGGTTGTCGCCTTCTTGCCCTCTTTGAGACGCACTACTTCGCCGACATAGCGAAATCCTTTGCCTTTATAAGGTTCCACTGGCTTCAATTTTCTGACCACCGCGGCAAACTCGCCGACTTTTTGTTTATCAATACCGGAAATCATCATAACATTATTTTCAATTTTCACCGCCAAGCCTTCAGGAATTATCATTTCTACCGGATGGGAAAAGCCCAGCGCCATCACCAGTTTTTTACCGGACACCGACATACGAAAACCGACTCCGTTTAATTCCAATCGCTTCTCAAAACCCGCCGTAACTCCGTTTATCATATTGGTGATGAGTTTCGTGGTAGTCCCCCAGATAGCCCGCGCTTTTTTGGTGGCGCCGACTTTCGTGACAGAAATAATTTTATCTTGCAGTGTCACTTTGACCTCGCGGTGGTGCGTAAACGCAAGCGCGCCTTTCGGGCCTTTGACATCGATTGTGTTGGCGGAAATTTTCACTTCCACACCCTCCGAAATATTGACTGATTTTTTTCCAATTCTGCTCATAAATATATACTTTACTAACTTTTCAAAATTACCACAACCGACAAATATATTCCCCTCCTAATCCTCGTTTATGAGCCTCCGCTCCGGTCATTACGCCCGCCGAAGTGGAAACGATCGCGATGCCGTAGCCGCTCTTCACTTTTTTGATTTCGTTTTTTTTCACATACACGCGACGGCCCTGCTTACTTATGCGAGTGACTTCCTGAATAGCCGGCATTTTTTGGGTAGGAGACACCATTGTGTACTTAAGCCAGATACGCAAGTTTTCACGCGCTCCGTCCGCTTCTTTTTCCACACGCGCAATAAATCCTTCGTGCTCCAACAGTTTGGCAATAGTGTGTTTGAGCTTGGACGTGCTCAAAACCACCACTGCCTGACCGGCGGCTTGCGCGTTACGAATTCTGGTTAACATATCTGCGATTGGATCTAACATAATATTTTCTAATTTATGAAGGTTTTTACCAAGAGGCTTTTTTCACTCCGGGAACCTCGCCTTTATTAGCCAGCTCGCGGAAACAAATACGGCAGAGATCAAACTGACGCAAATATCCGTGTTTGCGGCCGCATTTCCAACAGCGTTTCACAATACGCGTGGAAAATTTGGGATGTTTGAGCGCTCTGGCTGTGGTGGATGTTTTGGCCATAGTTTAACGTTATTTCTTCTTTTTAATTTCTTCCGGTTGCAAAGGCAATCCTAAAAGACGGAATAAGGCCTCGCCTTGCTGTTGGTTTTTGGCTGTGGTGACGATATTCACTTGAAAACTGAAAATGTGCTGGACTTTTTCCGGAATAATTTCCGGAAACACGACGTGTTCTTTGATACCGAGATTGCAATTGCCGCTTTGGTCCACTGCGCTCCTGGGAATGCCCTGAAAATCTCGCGTGCGCGGCAAAGCCACATTGATCAAACGATCCAAAAAATTCCACATCCGCTCTCCGTGCAGAGTAACACGCGCGCCAATTTCCAAACCCGTGCGGGTCTTAAAATTCGCGATGGCTTTACGCGCTTTTGTCTTCAGTATTTTTTGGCCGGTGATTATTTCCAAATCAGCCAGAGCTTCTTCCACGCGCTTGGAATCTTTCAAAATCTTGCCCGTACCGACGTTCACGACAACTTTCCCCACGCGTGGCACAGCCAGCAGGTTCTGGATACCGAACTCTTTCTTCAGCGCAGGCACGGCTTTCTCGCTATAAACTTTTTTAATCGGTGATATTTTCATAATTAGATAACTTTACCAGATTGCTTGCTCACGCGAACTTTCTCTCCGCCTTCCACTTTGTATCCGATACGCGTCGGCTTGTTGGTGTGCGGACACACCAGCATCACATTGGAAACGTGAATGGGTGCCTCCCTCTCAACGCGTTGCCCTTTGGCTCCATCGCGGGCGCGAATATGACGCTTGACGATATTTACGCCCTGCACCACCACTTTGTGGACATCAGGAAAAATCCGCGAGGCTGTTCCGCGTTTGCCGGCATCTTTACCCGTCATAATTTCTACCTGATCGCCTTTCTTAATTTTCATACCCGTAAATTATATGGTTATCACAATACTTCCGGAGCGAGTGAAACAATTTTGACAAAACCTTTTTCACGCAATTCTCTGGCTACCGGACCGAAAATACGCGTGCCTTTCGGATCAATGTTGTTGCTATCCAGAATGACCGCCGCGTTCTCATCAAAACGTATATAGGAATTGTCTTTGCGGCGATAGACTTTGGTCTGACGCACAATCACGGCTCTGACTTTGTCGCCTTTCTTAACCAAACCGCGCGGCGCGGCTAATTTCACCGAGGCCACAATGACGTCTCCTAAACCGGCATACCTGCGTCGCGTTCCGCCCAGCACTCTGAAGCACCTGATACTTTTAGCGCCGCTGTTGTCCGCGACTTTCAAATTGGATCTTGTTTGAATCATAAACGTTCTAGGTTGGATTTTTATGTAACGACGATATGACGTTTATCCCGGCTTATAGGACGGCATTCCTGAAACATAACTACATCGCCCACGGCATATTTTTTGTCTTCGGTATGCACTTTGTATCTCTTGGTGGAACAATATTTTTTCAGATATTTAGGGTGCGTTTTCAGAGTTTCCACAGCCACGACAATGGTCTTGGCCATTGCATTGCTCATCACAACGCCCTTCAGTTTCGGCGCCTTGCTAATTTTCCCAGTTTTGATGATTGTGTCTTGCATAAAATTTCTGATAAAAACTTGCGTTATCTTATACTGAGACTTCTGCCGTTTGCGCTTCTTGCTTCAGCGTCAACAAACGCGCGATGTCTTTCTTAATCTTTCTGTACTCTCTATGATTTTTAGCTTCGCGAGTAGCCAAATCAAAGCGCAATTTGCGAGCTTTGTCCGCCAATTCTAAAAGCGTCTTCTCTCGCTCACCGCTCAATTTTTCTCGCCACTCTTGTGCTTTCATAATGTATAAATTTAGCGTTCCACGAATTTTGTCTTGATAGCCAGTTTGTGCGAGGCCGAACACATAGCTTTTTCCGCCGCCGGTTTAGGAATACCAGCCAGTTCAAAAAGAACTTTACCGGCGCGCACCTTCGCCACAAAATGATCAACACTACCTTTGCCTTTGCCCATCGGGGTTTGTTCGCCTTTCTTGGTCATCGGTTTGTCGGGAAATATGCGAATCCACACCTTGCCACCGCGCTGAATGGAACGAGTCATCGCACGGCGAGCGGCTTCAATCTGACGCGCGGAAATGATGCCTTCCTCCGTAGCTTTCAGACCGTAGTTTCCGAAGCTCACCGCGCTTCCGCGCGTGGCGGGACTTCCGGACCAGCCGCCGCGATGAATCTTGCGATGTTTGACTTTTCTGGGCATTAACATAAGCGCTTGACTATGATTATTCTTGTACTTCTATAAATTTCTCTCCTTTGTAAATCCAAACTTTTATTCCAATCACGCCATATGTTGTTTGAGCCTTCACACAGGCGAAATCAATATCGGCGCGTAAAGTGTGAAGCGGGATTTTACCGCGAGACAGCCATTCGCGGCGGGACATTTCAGCGCCCCCCAGACGTCCGCAAATTTCTATCTTCACGCCCTGCACGGATTTGTTGGCTTCCACCTGATCCAGCATACTCTTCAGCACACGGCGGAACGCAACGCGTTTTTCCAATTGTTCCGCAACCTGCTGACCCACCAGCGTCGCGTTCGTCTCCGGGCTCTTGACTTCCAAAACGTCCACTTTGAGATCAACTTTCTTGCCGGCAAAAAATCTTTTTTTGATCACACGCGTCAAGTCTTCAATGCCGGTGCCTCCGCGACCAATCAAAACTCCCGGCCGCGCGGTATGAATCATCAGATGCACCGCGTTCGCGGATCTCTCTATCTCCACCATAGCTATAGCGGCCGCTTTCCATTTGTCCAAGACAAACTCGCGAAGCAGAACGTCCTTGCGCAACTGGTCGCGATAAGTTTGCTTGCGGCCGAACCAGCGCGACTTCCATGTGGACGTGATACCCACGCGCACGCCAATTGGATTAACTTTATTACCCATAAATTCTCATTCTCCGGTTATTTATACAGCTTTGCGCTGGAACATTTTTTTACCTGCCGGAATTCCCGCCGGCTTGGCTCCTTTGATTATTTCTTTTTTCACTTCCGGTTTGATTGTTCTATGTCCCACTTTCGTTTCACGTCCCTCGGATACTGGAGGTTTGCCAGACTCGGAAACTACGGGTGTTACTTTTTTCTTCGCGACGCGATTTTTACCCTCGATTTTCTCTTCCAGAATAATGGTCACATTAGAGCCTCGGCGCAGAAGAGGCGTCGCCCGGCCAAACGCGCGCGGTAACGAGCGCTTCAAACGCAAACCGTCTCCCACGCGTATTTCCCAAATATAAAGGTTGGCTTCATCCAAACCATTGTTATTTGTCGCGTTGGCCACAGCACTTTTCAGGAGATCACGGATTGGCTGAAAAGATTTCTTGACCATACTCTCCAGTTGGATGAGCGCCTCGCGCGCCTCCATACCGACAATCGCGTGAGTGACAAGACGCACTTTACGCGGAGCGATACGGACATTTTTTAGAGAGGCGTGGACTTTCATATTTTCAGCGACATAATTTCAAATTTTAACCTTGTGTTCATTTCTTCTTAGCGGAAGTTTCAGCGGCGGATTTAGCCGCTTTAGCGGAATCCAGTTCGCGCTGTTTGGCGGCGGTTTCCAGTTCCTTCTGTATCTTGCCGCCGTGGCGATTGAATTTGCGCGTCGGAGAAAACTCGCCTAACTTATGTCCTACCATTTCTTCGGTCACAAACACGGAAATAAAATTCTTGCCGTTGTGCACGCCAAACGTGAAGCCTACCATCTCCGGAGAGATTGTACAAGCCCGCGACCAGGTTTTGATAACCGAGCGATCGCCCAGCTTTTTCCCCTCGAGTTTTTTCAATACCCTGGGATCAACGTATGGACCTTTTTTGAGACTTCGTGACATAGAATTGAAATTGACGAATAACCAATAAATTTATGCTTACTTCTTCACGCGGCGCTGGAGAATATATTTATCGCTCGCGCGCTTTTTCCTGCGAGTCTTCTTGCCCATAGCCGGCTTGCCCCACGGAGTCTTCGGATGCATACCCAGCGGCTGACGCCCTTCACCGCCTCCGTGCGGATGATCTACCGGGTTCATAACGGTACCGCGCACCGCCGGACGACGATTAAGCCAGCGGGAACGGCCGGCCTTGCCAATACGTTCCGCGCCGTGTTCAAAATTACTCACCTGTCCGAGCGTAGCATAACACTCTTTGCCAATCAAGCGCGTTTCGCTGGAGCTCAATTTCACTTGAGCCAAAGCGCCGTCCAGCGCCATCAAAGTCGCCTTGGATCCGGCACTCCTCACAATTTGCCCTCCCTTGCCTGCTTTCATTTCAATGTTACAGATAATCGCTCCGATGGGAATATTCTTAAGAGGCAGACGATTGCCATTGACAATCGGCGCGTTCTCGCCAGTCACAATCTCCTGTCCCTGCTTCATACCGTCCACTGCCAACACATAGCGTTTCTCGCCATCGGCATAACAGACAAGCGCGATCAACGCCGAACGATTTGGATCTTTTTCCAGGGAAAATATGCGGCCCGGGATATTCAATTTATCCTGAAGAAAATCAATCACCCGGTAGCAACGTTTATGGCCGCCGCCCTGATGACGTACGGAAATTTTCCCTCCGGAACGGCCAGCCTTTTTCCGAAGTGGAGCCGAAAGAGACTTCTCCGGCGCTTTGTCAGTCACGCCCTCTGGCTTCACCACGGACATAAAACGGCGTCCCGCGTTATTTTTTTTGTAAATCTTAATTGCCATAATAATTTGCTGTTCTGTAAAATGCTTCAAAAAAAATTATACTTTACCTTTGAAAATTTCCAAAGTTTGCCCCGATGCGATGCTGACAATAGCTTTTTTGACGGCGCCTCTGGATCCGACACGTTTACCTGAAGTACGTTGCTTCGCCGGCAGACTCACCATACGCACCTTTTCCACATTCACGGCGTAAGCTTCCTCCACGGCGCGTTTCACTATTTTCTTGGTCGCCTCTTCGGTCACGACGAACACATACTGGTTCAGCGTATTCAAGGTATAAGATTTTTCCGTAACGCGCGGACGGGACAAAAATCTGGAAGCCAGAAGACTCTCTTTAACCAAAAGTTTAGCCGGCGCGCGGGGCGTTTTTTTCACCACCCGCTCTTTTTTTTCTTCAGTTGTTTGATTAAACAATCCCATAATGTTTCATTACTTGGCTGATTTATCCCAATTTGCGAAACGTTCTTCTAAATTCTTAATACCTGCTTCCGTAACTATAAGATATTCCCGATTCAAAAGTTGCGTCACATTCAGATTCTCGGTCGGAGTATTTTCCACTTTGGGAATGTTGCGACTCATCACGCCGTAAGCGCGTTCTGGGCCGGTTAAACAAAGCGCCGTACTTTTACCATTGACGCCCAAAGCTTTCAGGGTTTCAAAAAATAGTTTGGTTTTTTTGTCAGGATAAGCAAGCGCGTCCAACACGATCATTTTTCCGGAACGGAATTTCTCGCTCAATGCGACCATAGTCGCTTTCTGGCGCATTTTTTTATTGGTATTTTTGCTCCAATTGCGATCTTTGGTCGGGCCGAAAGTGATGCCCCCCTTACGCCAGAGCGGACTGCGGACTGTGCCGGCGCGCGCGCGGCCGGTACCCTTCTGACGCCAGGGCTTGATGCCTGAACCGGCGCGTTCGCTACGATCTTTGGTATGGGAAATAGTTTGACGCAAATTGCTCATCTGCGCCACATACACCTGATGCAATAAAGTATTGTTGGCAGGCAGGTTGAAAACGCTGTCTTTCAGCTCTAGTTCTTTCACCTCTTGGCCGGTCGTATTTTTGACGGTGATTTTCGCCATACTTTAATAGTCCAACTTCCAATAAATTAAATGCTTATTTTTTCGTGCTGATAATTTTCACCAGTCGGCCATTCACTCCCGGCACTGCGCCTCGCACCGCCATCAATCCTTCCTCCTGATTCACATACGCCACCACGAGATTGAGAGCGGTCATATTCACACCTCCCATACGGCCTGCCATACGGCGACCCTTCACGACGTGTTCCGGGAACGTCGCTCCGATGGATCCCGGTTTGCGCATATCATGCTTGCGACCGTGACTAGCCGGAGATCCGGAAAATCCATGGCGCTTCACGACTCCCTGAAAGCCTTTGGCCTTGGTAACACCCGTCACATTCACACGCTCCCCCACTTCAAACAAGGAAACATTCACATTGCCGTCAACCGGGTATTTTTCTAATTCTTTAGCCAGCATTTCGCGATCTAACAAGGAAGTCGCGCCCTTATCGATGCGGAATTCCTTACGCACGGTTTTTTTGGCGTTTTTTTGGGTTTCCAATTGCACTGCCAGATAGCCATCCTTGGCAAGCGTGCGATTAAGTTTCACTTTGTTTTCTTCGCAGACAATCAAAGTCACGTTCAAAGCGCCTTGCTTTTCATCAAAGATCGTCGTCATACCAAGTTTTTTACCGATGAGAAATTTCATATATCAACACGTTTGATTCTAAATTCACAGCGAGCAAACAAAAAACTGGTCTTTCTAAGACACAGCCAGTCTTTCTAACCGGCTCGCTTAGTATCTTCTCTCCCACCTGTTATTAATCCAGAAAGAAGACTTGAACGAGTACCCTTCATTCTACATTTTTATTTCCACATCCACGCCCGCCGGCAAAACCAGATTGGTCAAATTGTCAATCGTCTTAGCCGTTGGGTTCAGAATATCAACCAGGCGCTTATGCACACGCATTTCATACTGATCACGGGCGTTCTTGTGCACAAACGTGGAACGATTGACAGTTACCCTGTGAATCTCCGTCGGCAGAGGCACGGGACCGGCAATAGCGGCACCGGTGCGTTCCGCGGTCTCAACAATCTTTCTGGCAGACTGGTCAATCACTTTGTGATCGTACGCCTTAATCTTAATTCTGATGCGCATATCCTGCGCCGTCTCTGTTTTTTTCATCACACGTCAATAAAATACAATCTTACTTCAAAATCTTGGTCGCCACGCCGGCACCCACCGTGCGACCGCCTTCGCGGATGGCAAAGCGCATACCCTCTTCCATAGCCACCGGAGACAAAAGCTTGATCTTCAATTTAATCGTGTCCCCCGGCATTACCATTTCAGTTCCTTCAGGAAGTTCCACTTCACCGGTCACATCTGTCGTGCGAATATAAAACTGCGGTTTGTAACCTTTGAAAAACGGGGTGTGACGACCGCCTTCTTCTTTGGACAGCACGTAGACTTCGCTGTCAAACTCGGTATGCGGAGTGATGGAACCCGGTTTGGCCAATACTTGACCGCGCTCCACGTCTTCTTTTTTGACGCCGCGCACGAGAACGCCAGCGTTATCGCCGCACTCGCCGCGATTCAGAGACTTGTTGAACATTTCAATGCCTGTCACGACAGTCTTCGCCGTATCGCGAATACCCACAATTTCCACTTCATCGTTGACATTGATCACGCCGCGCTCAATACGTCCGGTCACCACGGTGCCACGGCCTTCAATGGAAAAGATGTCTTCAATCGGCATCAAAAACGGTTTGTCCAAATCACGAACCGGCTGCGGAATATTTTCGTCCAAGGCCGCGATCAAATCGTTAACCGGTTTCGCATCTGGGTCATCAGCTGACTTGGATTCTAAAGCTTTCAGGGCGCTACCGCGAATCACCGCGGTTTTGTCGCCGTCAAATTCGTACTTGGAAAGAAGTTCGCGGATTTCAGTTTCCACCAAATCAATCAGTTCCGGATCGTCCACCATATCCACCTTGTTCAAGAAAACCACAATGGAAGGCACACCCACCTGGCGGGCCAGCAAAATATGCTCGCGTGTCTGTGGCATCGGACCGTCAGTCGCGGATACAACGAGGATCGCTCCGTCCATTTGCGCGGCGCCGGTAATCATATTCTTGATATAATCAGCGTGCCCGGGACAATCCACGTGCGCGTAGTGGCGCTTCTCTGATTCATACTCGCAATGAGCCGTCGCGATAGTGATACCGCGCTCGCGCTCTTCCGGAGCTTTGTCAATCTCGTCAATGCTCTTGGCTTTCGCCAAACCCTTCAAGCTCTGCACATGCAAAATAGCGGCCGTGAGAGTCGTCTTGCCGTGATCCACGTGGCCGATGGTGCCGACGTTCACGTGCGGTTTAGTGCGTTGAAATTGCTCTGCCATAATATTGTTATATTTATTACTTAAACTTACTCAAAACATCTTTTTTCGGCAAAATTTTTCCGCGCAAAAACAAAAAAATTTCACAGAAAAAGCGATATTGGTTATGATACCAAGCTCTCAAATTCTTGTCAACACGCTGCACATATTTTACTGAAGAGTATTTTAGGGGGGGCTACCTCTTTCAAAAGAAACAGCGGGCAGGACGAACGCCGAGGTTGCCATACTGAAACCCAAGGTCATTGACATACACAGAGAGCTTGCGATAGTCAGGATCCCAATCGGAGCTGACGAAACGAACACCCGCTTTTGAACCAGGTAACCACGTCGCGCTCTTCTCATTCCAATCAGACAAATGCCTGCCAGATGCGTCAAAGTTTTTCTTTTCCATCACTATAAGCTCTTCCAATGTGCCTAAATATTGATCGGGGTTTCGCTGATACAGCTCTTGAGCGTCGGCGGCGGTAATATTCAGGTGGATATCCAAACCTGTTTTAGCTTGAATTTCGGGTAGGGTGGCCCGGTGATACAAAAGAATGCGAGGTTTGTCTACATTCCGGCTTACGACATCGGAGAAGTCTTCTTGGACTTGATAGCAAGCATAACCCTTTTCCATTTTCATTTTTTCAGCCAGGTCGGCCAGCGGAAGACTGCCGGGGATTGCCAGCAGGTCATCAAAGCCGTTTTGTTGGATGGCTTGTTCTATGGCGCCTTGGTTGCGGTGCCAGATGTCGCGGATAGTGTCTTCAAAATCTTTGGGGAGATCAATATTCGTTTTTTGGTAGAAAGCGAGGAAGTCTTGGAGTTTGGCTTCAATATCCAGAGTGATGGTTTCTTGGGTGTTGTCTGGGGTATACCATACGGCGGAGATTTTGGAATCGCCGGGTTCTCTTTCAGTATTTACACCGCCGATCTCTCGTATTTCAATTTCATATTCGGCGATCTCTGCTTGAAGTTTTTCTATTTTATCTCGCACAGTATCAACATTATCTCGCACAGTATCAAAACGAAAATTATCCAAACCTGCCTGCGCTTGAGCATCGCCGTGCTGTTTTTCCAATTCGGCTATCAATCGCTCGCGCTCTTCCACTAAAGCCAGTAATTCTTCTTTGGTCTTGTCTCCGGAAATCTTTTCACCGACATCTTTAATTGCTTTCTTCGTTGTATTGTAATTCTCTTTGTGCGTCTGCGGATTAAATGACTCTCGCATAAAATAAAAAGTTAGCTGGTTATGGCTGAATTGTAGTGTTTTTAGGGCTCTTTGTCAAAAAAGCAAGAATTTCATCCTTGCCTTTTCAAAAAATACCTTGACCTTAAATAAAAACCGCTATTTTTTATCCGTCTGGCGACTGCCGATAATTTCCGTCGCGACATTAGTCGGCACTTCGGCATAATGACCGAATTCCATAGAATAACTTGCGCGACCTTGAGACATAGAACGCATCTCCGTCGCGTAACCGAACATTGACGACAAAGGCACTTCAGAATGAATCTCCTTGACCTGCGCCGCGCCTGTTCCGCGAGCGTGCATTTCTTTGATCACACCGC
The DNA here is from genome assembly GCA_023261695.1 of Candidatus Moraniibacteriota bacterium. Classification (GTDB taxonomy): domain Bacteria; phylum Patescibacteriota; class Minisyncoccia; order Moranbacterales; family UBA1568; genus UBA1568. Next base: position 16,339 of record JAHFON010000006.1, on the reverse strand, counting down.
GTTTGGAAGACAGATCGCCGACAATATCTCCCATAAATTGCTCTGGCGTGATGACTACCGCTTTCATAATCGGCTCCAGCAACACCGGCTTGGCTTTACGGCAAGCTTCTTTGAAAGCCAGAGAGCCGGCAATTTTGAAAGCCGCCTCCGAAGAATCCACATCGTGATACGATCCGTCGTAAACGGTCGTCTTAATATCCACCATCGGATAACCGGCCAGCACTCCGGTCTGCAAGGCTTCCTGCACACCTTTGTCAATCGGCTTGATAAATTCTTGGGGAATGGCGCCGCCTTTGATTTCACTGGCAAATTCATAGCCCGCTCCGGGTTCCTGCGGCTCCACGCGCAACCAGCAATGGCCGTATTGTCCGCGGCCGCCGGACTGGCGGATGTACTTGCCTTCCGCTTCCGCTTTTTCGCGGATCGTTTCGCGATATGCCACTTGCGGACGACCGACGTTGACTTCCACTTTGAATTCACGCTTCATCCGATCCACAATGATGTCCAAGTGAAGCTCGCCCATACCAGAAAGAATGGTCTGCGCCGTTTCTTCATCTGTATGCACACGGAAAGTCGGGTCTTCTTCCAATAATTTCTTCAGCGCCACACCCATTTTTTCCTGATCGGCTTTGGTTTTCGGTTCCACGGCAATGTCAATCACCGGTTCCGGAAACACAATGGATTCCAAAAACACCGGATGCTCCGGATCGCACAGCGTGTTGCCGGTGGTGGTAACTTTCATACCCACCAGCGCGCCGATGTCGCCGGCGGAAAGCTCGTCAATTTCTTCACGATGATTGGCGTGCATACGCAAAATGCGACCGATCCGTTCGCGCTCGTTTTTAGCGGAGTTCAAAACATAAGATCCGGCTTTGACCGTTCCGGAATACACACGAAAAAAAGTCAGTTGTCCCACGAACGGATCGGTGGCGATCTTAAAAGCCAGCGCCGCAAACGGAACGTCGTCTTTAGTTTCGCAAATTTCCTCGGCATCGGTTTTCGCGTTTATACAGCGCGCCGGAGGAATATCAATCGGAGACGGCAGATAATCCACCACGGCATCCAACATCAACTGCACGCCCTTATTGCGAAGCGCCGTACCGGTCAGCACCGGATGCAAACGCACTTCAATAGTCGCCTTACGCAAAGCCGCTTTCAATTCATCTATGGAAATATCTTCGCCGTTCAGATATTTTTCGGTGAGCGCGTCATCAGTTTCAGAAATTTTTTCCACCATTTTTTCGCGCCACTCTTTGGCTTTGTCCATATATTCGGCCGGAATCTCTCCCTCCACGACTTTTTCTCCCATCTCGCCTTCAAAAGTGTAAGCCCGCAGAGTCATCAAATCAATCAAACCGTAAAAATCACTACGCAGTCCCAAAGGGTATTGTATCGCCACCGCGTTAGGAGTGAGGCGATTCCAAATAGATTCCAAAGTTTTTTCAAAAATCGCCCCCTCTTTGTCAATTTTGTTGATGAAACACATCCGCGGCACTTTATATTTTTCCGCTTGACGCCACACGGTTTCCGATTGCGGCTCCACGCCTTCTTTGCCGTCAAACACGACCACACCCCCGTCCAACACACGCAAAGAACGCTCCACTTCCACCGTGAAATCCACGTGACCCGGAGTATCAATGATGTTAATGTGATGTTCTTTCCAAAAACAAGTCGTGGCGGCGGAAGTGATGGTGATGCCGCGCTCTTGCTCTTGCGCCATCCAGTCCATCGTGGCCGTACCCTCGTGCACCTCGCCGATCTTGTGCGTGATACCGGTGTAAAACAAAATCCGCTCGGTGGTGGTGGTTTTGCCAGCATCAATGTGAGCGATGATACCGATATTGCGGTACTTATCAATGGGAGTCTTGCGAGGCATAGAAAAAGAATTAGTTATTTTTTATTTAAAACACTCATGAAAATATACAAACGAAATACGAGAGCACACACAAAAGATTGATTTGTATAATTTGTAAGAGATTTGTAATTTGTAATCTAAGCGAAATGCGCGAAGGCTTTGTTGGCTTCAGCCACACGATGCGTTTCATCGCGCTTCTTCATTGCTGCGCCAGTCTTATTGGAAGCATCCAGAAGTTCATCAGCCAGTTTTTCAGCTATCCTTTTGCCTTTGCGTTTGCGGCAAGCGTCGCGAATCCAGCGCATCGCCAGCACCTGCCGGCGCTCGCCGGAAACCAGCACCGGTACCTGATAGTTGGCGCCGCCGACGCGGCGGGATTTCAACTGCAGAAGCGGGGAAACATTCTTGATAGCCTGTTCAAAAATATTCAATCCGCTTTTTTTGGTACGGCCGTGAATAATTTCAAACGCGTCGTAAATAATGTTTTCAGCGGCGCTTTTTTTGCCGTTCCACATTATCATCCCCACAAAATGACCGACTAAAGTATTGTTATGCAAAGCATCCGGTTTCCATTCGCGTACAAATTGTCTTTTTCTTCGTGGCATATTCTAAAAATTTCTAATTACTGATTTCTAAATTTGTAGTTTGTAGTTTAGGCTTTCTTCTTTTCTTTCTTGGCGCCGTACTTGCTCCGGCTACGCTTGCGATTGACACCGGCCGTATCCAGCAAACCGCGCACCACATGATAACGCACGCCCGGCAAATCTTTCACGCGCCCGCCGCGAATAATCACGATGGAATGTTCTTGCAGGTTGTGCCCCTCGCCGCCGATATACGCCGTCACTTCCATACCGTTCGTCAAACGCACGCGCGCGATTTTGCGCAGAGCGGAGTTCGGTTTTTTAGGAGTGGTGGTGGAAACTTTGAGACACACGCCGCGTTTGAACGGACTGTTATGAAACGTGTTGCGATTTTTGACGCTGTTCAAAGAATACGTCATTGCCGGTGACTTGGATTTTTTGGAAGTAGATTTGCGAGGATGCCTGATAAGCTGATTGATGGTAGCCACAGAGATGTAAGGTTTTAGAATTAAAACTTGAGAGAAATGAAGTAATTATGTCTTCAGCAATAAAACAGAAAAAGCCCGTGCTTTTCCATACAAGCCATACTACAAGAAAAACTTTCTTTCTGTCAACTTTTACTCCGCTATAACGCGGAGGTCAGGAAAAGACTCAAAACAAAATTGATGAAAAACCCGATGGGAGCGGAGAAAAAGAAAATGACAAAGATAAGTAAAAACAAGCCGTATTGTTCCAAAATAAATACCGTCCGTTCGCGCATAGGTACGAGAGCATAGAGCAATTTTGAACCGTCCAAGGGAGGCACCGGCAGAAGATTGAAACAGGCCAGCACCACATTCCAAAAAATTATCATCAGCAGTAACCCAAAAAGTATATTCGCGAAAGACCCTGACATAGCTTCCGCCAAAAAACCGAAACGTTCCACAAGCGACATGCGGCCACCAATCACGCCGATAAAACGTTCTAAAATATCCGTCTTGACCAAAAGCGTGAGCGGCAAAGATTTGGCTATCAGCGCCGCAATAGTCGCCAGAAGCAAATTGGACGCGGGACCAGAAAGCGCCACCATAGTCGGCCCCCATTTCTGATTGCGCAAATTATAGGGGTTGTAAGGCACCGGCTTGGCCCAACCGAATGCGAATCCCGTGCTGATCACCATTAGCACCGGCAGAATGATGGAACCAAACGGATCAATATGTTTGAGCGGATTGAGATTGAGACGGTCGGCGTATTTGGCCGTCAGATCGCCAAGCCACAGCGCCACCATTCCGTGAGACACCTCGTGGATAATCACGGAATAGACCAGGGTCAAAAGATAAAACCCGATCAATACAATTTCGTTGAGCATATTTGAGAAGTAGTCAGTAGAAGCATTCGCGAGTTGCTAAAAATAGCATACCATGTTACACTCATCTCTGCCATCTAACAACCATAAACTACAAACTGATAACTATCAACTGAACTATGAGCCGAATATGCCAGCTGACTGGACGCAAAACCAAGTCGGGTAATTCTCGCAGTCATTCCAATGTTGCCTGCCGCCGCAAATTCAAGATCAATCTGCAAACCAAACGCTTGGACGGTATGAAATTGCGCCTTTCCACGCGCGCTCTCCGCACTCTCGCCAAAGCATCCAACTAACTTTTCCCTGACAAAAAAACTCCCTCGTTGGGAGTTTTTTATTTTTTACCATTCAAATTTTTCATCTTTTTTTCTATCTCGTCATAAAGTTCTATTCCAGCTTGCTCAAAAACTTTTAGCAAATCTTCATAAGTGCCTTTGCCACCGAGAAAATCCCAAAATTCAACGCCAACTAAAACTTCCTCTTTCAAGTCGAAAAGTCCCTGTAGTGTCCAACGCTCGTATGGCTTTGGCTCATATGGATTGTACGGGATAGCAACAATTGTTTTAACTTTTGCTTTTGGATTTTCACTGCCACGCATTGCAATCCAATCAAGCATTTGTTTTTTAATGCCGGTAAATTCGTTGATATTTGGTTTCGCGCTTTTTAACTCAAAATAATACTCTGTTCCGTCTTTCATTTCTACAAAAAGATCAACGCGCTTTTTTAGCTTCTTTCCCATCTCACCTTTGCTGGAAACAGCCAGCACCTCTTTTGTTTCTTTTTCCTTATCTGGCGTTCGTGAAACGGACCGCAACTCGCGCATTATGCTATCAATTTTCAAAACTGCTTCACTGCTGATGTATCCTTCAAATTCCTTGTATTGTCCGATTGCGCGTTTTGTGTGCGGCTCGGCGATTATTTTTCCAACCTGCTCAAAAATTGATGTGCCAAGTATCGTGTTCACTGATTGAATGAAAGAAAATAATGCCATTCTATCTTTGCCGAGCAAGCGGAAATGAAACGGCATTGAATTTGTCTCCGGATCATAAGTCGCCAACTTTTGGCGGATTTTCTCTACCAAATACTCTTTTATATGTTTACTTTGTTGTGTTGTTAATGCCATACTATTTTCCGTTTTTTAAGTGAAAAATTATCTCCGAATAAGGCGACTTGTCCCGCTCGGTTCTATTTAGTACCGGCCGCTTGAACTGATTCACAATTTTCATTCCGGCTTGCTCGGCAATTGCAGGATAAAGGTTATATTTATCATTCGCAACAATAAACACGTTAAAATCATCGGTTAAAAACTTCCTGCAATTAAGCAGAACTTTTGAAATTCCCTCAACATAAGACGCGCGCGCTTCCGCGCCTTGACCTTTATAAAGAGGTCCTATCTCAAGCTCATCTCTACGCTTAAAGCCAAAAAGATCGTAAGCGTAAGCATGTTGTTCATGATAATCAATTTGACCAACATACGGCGGCGAAGTAAAAATACCGTTGATTTTTTGCTTCTTCAAAATATCGTGAAATTTTTTATTTCTTTTTTCTACTTCCTTGAAAATATCAACCGTTCGGGAGTCCACAGGGAGAACCACATAATGTGAGCTCGTCTTTAATTTTGCAAAGGTTTTGATCCGATATACTGTATCAACTGCATAACGATCAAACCACTCCTTTATTGAGAAAAGTGGCTTGCAAATTTTTTTGTGCTTCCAGCAGTAATAAGTCGTTATTTGTGGTTTTTTAAGTGTAGCTAAATCCGAGTGCGTCGTTGCGCGACAGGATCTAATTGTTCGACTCAAAATTACCGCTAGAATCTTCTTATTCTTAACATCTTTTATTTTTTTAACCTGTTCAAACGCAAAA
>JAHFON010000006.1:0-10682 GCA_023261695.1 Candidatus Moraniibacteriota bacterium | reverse complement strand
AAAATCAATTTCTTTACGGACATTTTTTATATACCATTTATCCAAGAAAGTTTTACCGACAGAATGATTGAGCTCAATGCTATATTTTTTAACAAAGGCGTTGTAGATTTTGAGAAATCCCTTTTCTTTCTCTACAGCGTATTTATTCTCGTTGATTTGCCCTTTTTGGACTTTGTATTTGAACTCTGGACTTGGGAAATGCTGATCATTAAAATCCGCCATGCGGGTCAATAGCTCATCTTCAAAAGCGTCAGTTTTGCTATCTGTCTCATAGTTTATAATTGTTTGCTTTATTTTTTTTACTTCATCATCAAGCAAAGCAAGATCGTAGGAAAGTAATTTCGTTTCCGCGATCATGCAATTGAAATGGGATATATCGATGCCAATGGTATGCATACCCATTTCATGCGCTTGCACGAGTGTCGTGCCTGAACCAGAAAAAGGATCAAGAATTATATCGCCGGCCCTAAAGTAAATCTCTTTCTTAAAGTCATCTGTATGATTATCAATAAAGTACTGGACAAGTTGCGGAATAAACTTGCCTTTATAAGGGTGCAAGCGATGAACGTGTTTTGTTGTATCCACTTCCCGAAGATGATCGAAAGACAATGCCCAATTTAGATCATTGCCTAGTTTCTTTTTCCAATCAACTTCTCGTTGGCCTTGATACGAGTCGTAGTAACTTTTTAGATCATCCAAATCAACAAAAACAGAGTTACCACCGTTATGCTTTCTGACTTTGCCGTATTGGACCAAATAGGAAATATTGGAATCGCTAACATCCCTTCTAAGAAAGTTGCTCGCCCATTGGCTGGCCTCTTTAATTGTGAGAAGGTGTTTTGTTTGTTGCATAATTTTATTTTATCAAATCCTCTATTGAAACGCCAAATACTTTAACTAATTTTAGACTCAAGTCGGGCCACTGGGAATCGAACCCAAACTACAAGACCCCCAGCCTTGCGTACTGCCACTATACTATGGCCCGTAAAAAGAGCCTCTCGGCTCGTTTTTCGTTATTATTCCAAAATGCCGTCCAGATTCACATCGTAGAGAATCTGTTCTCCCACCAAACGGTACGCGATAAGTTCATCTTCCCGAAACCAGATCGGGATTTCCCGCTCTGCCTCTTCGGGGCTGTCTGAACAATGTGCGAGATTGCGCACGGCGCGATTATCCAAACTGGAAAGCGTGTAAGAATCCACGGTGAAATCTCCGCGAATCGTACCCACGTCGGATGTCGTCGGTTCCGTATCGCCGACAATTTTTTTCACAATGGCCACAGACTGATTGCCCTCAATCACCAGAGCTAACACCGGCCCGGACGTAAAAAAATCCACGTTCGCCTGAATGATATCCTTACCGTAATCCATCACTTCTTTTTCAATCGGCAAACCGTGCGCCTTGCGATCGCTAATGACCCGCTCGCCCTTTTTCAAAAACCATTCTTCATTTTTATTGTAATGCGTCCAGCACTGCTCTGCTTTCGGCACCAGCAATTTCAGCGCGATAAATTTCAGTCCCGTACGCTCAAAACGATTGATAATAGCGCCCAAAAGAGCGCGTTGAATGCCGTCTGGTTTAATGATCACCAGTGTGCGTTCTTTTTTCGGATGTGCCATATTTTTACTTCGCTAAATAATTTACTCCACTGGCAAAGAGTATGGCACAAAAAAGCCAGCGTAGCAAGTCCCCGATGAGCCGACAATCCTACTTTAGAAATAGTGAGGTGCCAGCATCCGCTAAAGAACGCACCGCGCCAATTCCCAAGTGCAATGATAACTTATGTCGCCTTCCGTATCGGTACGTCTTATCGTCATACCACGCTCCCTCAAACGTTCCAAAACATCGGGACTCGGGTGACCATAGCTATTTTTACCGACAGAAATAACCGCCTCTTGTGGTTTCAATAAGTCCAAAAAATCCAAGCTCGTGGAATACTTGGAACCGTGATGCGCGACTTTCAGTATATTCACCGGCCGGATTTCAGGCAGTACGGTTTCTTCACTGGGCAAATCTCCCGTCAAAAGTATCTGTGTCGCGCCATAAGTGAAACGCCCCACGATACTGCCGGCATTGGTATTTTCCATTGTCAGCGGCAGTGGCGCAAGCGGATATTCAATCACCAGCTCGCCTCCGCGGGGAAAACGGATACTGCCGCCGCGAAATATCTTTAACGTTTTTACATCGTGCTCCGCAATAGCTTTTTTCAATAACTGAAACGTTTCGGTATCGCTTTCCGCTCCGGTATACAAAAATGTCCGCACATTATAAGCCGACATAAGCGCCGCAAAACCGCCAATGTGATTGGCGTCCGGATGAGTCGCAATGACCACCTCCACCGTCCTGTCCCAAAAAGGCATCTGCCGCCCCACACGTGCGAGTAAATCTCTGCCTCGGCGGCCGCCGTCAATGAGAATTTGATTGGAACCTTGAGAAATTAAAATCGCGTCGCCTTCTCCGACATCCAAAAAAGTTATAGTGGTGATCGTTTGATACGTATGCCACCAGAAAATAAACACTGCCAAAATCGCGGTCGCTAAAATCAAAATCGCCAAACTCAAATATATTTTTCGCCTAGACATATTGTTTGCGTTTCCGTAAATATCGCCTCATTATCACTATCAACAAAAACAAACCCGCGTACCACCAGATAAGCGCGGACGCGCCGATGGATACTCGCACACCGGCGCCGGGCCACGCGCTCATCTGCTCCACGGTAAAAGTCATCACCCGCAAGAGAAAATAAGCTACGGCGGTGAGTAATATATGCAGTCCCGGCAAAATAAAAAAGGCCACTCCGGCAAAAAATACCGCCAGCATAGTATATGGCACCAGCGGCAAGAGCAAAATGTTGGCGATGAGCGCAAAAGAAGCAAATTTTTGAAATTGATAAATAATCAGCGGCACAACAAATAATTCCACGGCAAATGTCATCAGCGCCGTTTCTACTAAAGTTTTTCCCCAAAATTCTTGAGGCAAGAGACGTTCCGCAAACGGCGAGACGACGACAATTGCCAGCGTCGCCAAAAATGAAAGTTGGAATCCGACATCATAGCGCAGTAAAAGCGGCTGGAAAACCAGCATCAGCGCGGCGGCACCCAAAAGCAAATTCATTGATCTGGAAAGCCGCCCCACAAAAAGCGCGGCAAAAGCGCACAGCCCCATAATACCGGCTCTGATGGCCGAAGCTTGAGCTCCGACCAGCACCACAAACCAGATCACGCCAAACGCCGCAAACCACAACGCCTGCTTGCGCCACAAACCGATACCGATACCCAAGAGTACGAACACCTGCGCGATGAGTGCGATATTGTAACCGGAAATGGCAACGATATGCGAGAGTCCGGCCGTGACAAATGCTTGCTTGAGTGTTTGCGGTAAACGTTCATCTCCGCCTATAATCAATCCTTCCGCCAAACCCGCCTCCGGTTGCGGCAGACTTCTCTCCAGCGCCGCGAGAAAAACGCGCTTGGGTATAAAAAGCCACCTCCCTAAACGCGCGAAGGTGTCCTCCGTCAATATCCGCGGGTTCTCGGCCTTGCGACATACATAGCCAATGCCGTCTTTGGCCAGAAACATCCGATAATCAAATGCCGCGTCAAAATTCTCCGGCGACGCAAGTGCGCACGCGAAACTCACCCGCGCGCCGAAAACCGTCTCCGATGCCAGTGGCGCTTGCCAGAGAATTTTTTCCCGCGGACAATACTCGCTTGCGCAAGATTCCATCCGCAAGACCACCGACCGGTAAAAACTTTTCTCCTCCGGATCATTCACCACGCGCGCGATGCCTGACACCGCTTGACCTTGCATATTTTCCGCGCGAAATTGATTCAGAGATTGCGTGACGGAAAAAATGCCGTAAACGAAAATCGCGAAAAGCGCTGTGAGAAGAAAAACCTTTCCGCGAAAAAACACTGCCGTAAGCGCGATCCCCAAAGTCAAGAACAAGATAACCATCCACCACGCGACGACAAAAAAAGAGCCCGCCAAGACTCCGCCGATATACCCGAGACATAACGTAATCAAAACCTGATCTTTGCGCATAACATACCCTCTTTATAACTGCTTGTCCAGAGTTTCCAGCGCTTTTTTGAAACCCTTGGCGCTACCAAAAGATTTATAAACGCTAGCGAAACGAATGTAAGCCACCTCGTCGGCCTCTTTCAATTTATCCATAACCAAACTCCCGATCTCGCGGCTGGCAATCTCGCTTGCGTGTTTCTCGTGCAGGGCGTATTCCACTTCGCCCAAAATACGCTCTATTTTTTCTTCGGCGTTCGGCCGTTTTTCAAACGCGCGACGCAATCCATTTTCAATTTTACCGCGATCGTACTCTTCCTTACGGTTGTCTTTTTTCACCACCACCAAATGAAAAACCTCCGCTTCCTCATAGGTGCTGAAGCGGGCTTGGCATTTCTCGCATTCGCGGCGGCGGCGAATCGCACGCCCTTCCTGCGTATCGCGCGAATCAATGACCTTAGTATCTTCGTGATTGCAAAACGGGCAACGCATAACCAAAAATAATAAAATTATTCCATATTCCTGATTGTACTCCTTTTCTTTTCTTAATAAAAGAAAACCGCCCGCAAAGGGCGGTCACCTCGTCAGAAATTACTTCTTCATCTTTCTTCGGATGAAGGCCGGGATTTCCAAATCTTCGTCTTCGGTCAGGTCTTTGGACTCGTTGCGTAAATTGAAATTGGGCGAACGCGGCTGGATTTTTTCTTCAATAATCATCACCGGCTGTTCTATCTTGCGGGCGGGAAAACTGATCGTTTCTTCCACCTCTTCTTCTTGAGACGTTTCGGAAATTGTTTGAGAAACTACGCGCGATTTGGAGGACGCGGTCACTCTGGTAAATAATCCCGCGGGATTTTCTTTGACTTTTGACACGTCAAAATCCGTGGCAACCACGGTAATCTGGACTTCGCCTTTGCGAATTTGGTCATCCGTGACCGCTCCAAAAATAACTTTGGCGTTCGGATCAATGTTTTCAGTAATGATACTGGCCGCCTCGTTAATTTCCAGCATCGTGAGATCGCTGGAGCCGGAGATATTAAATAGCACTCCTTTGGCGCCATCGATGGAAAGTTCCAGAAGCGGGCTGTTAATCGCCGCTTTGGCGGCCTCGGCCGCGCGATTGTCGCCAGAAGCAACGCCGATACCCATCAACGCGCTACCGCTGTCCTGCATAATGGCGCGCACGTCGGCAAAATCCACATTCACGATGCCCGGCTTGGTGATAAGGTCGGAAATACCTTGCACGCCCTGACGGAGCACGTCATCCACAATGCGAAAAGCGTTTATCAGCGTCGTTTTGCGATCAATAATGGAAAGAAGTTTGTCGTTCGGAATGGTGATAAGGGTGTCCACGCGATCTTTGAGATTTTCCAGCGCTTCTTCGGCTATGGCGCGGCGCTGGGCGCCTTCAAAAGCGAAAGGTTTGGTGACGACGCCCACCGTGAGCGCCCCAAGTTCTTTGGCAGTTTCAGCTACAATCGGCGCGGCGCCGGATCCCGTGCCTCCGCCCAGCCCACAAGCCACAAAAACCATATCGGCGCCTTTCAGCACTTCTTGAATTTCATCACGATTCTCTTCGGCGGCCTGACGGCCAATTTCCGGATTCATACCGGCACCGAGACCTTTAGTCAGATTTTTTCCGATGTGCACTTTCTCTTGCGCCTTGGAATGATGAAGCGCCTGCGCGTCGGTATTGATAGTCACAAACTCCACGCCTTTGATTTTGGCATCAATCATCCGGGAAATGGCGCTATTGCCAGAACCGCCCACGCCGACTACTTTGATCTTCGCAAATGTCTCAATATCAGGTTTGATCTCGGCCATATATACCCCCTTAAAAAGATTGATTAAATAAAACGAAAAAACCTCTTGAAGTATCACTCTATCATAACGCAAGAAAACGTGTCAACTCCCAAAAAAACAACAAAAAAACTGAAAAAACGGAGTTTTCCCAAAAAAAATGTTTATTTGTGTATTTTTCCGCGCCGGCAATCCCCTACGGCAGAAACTGTTTCAACCAGCGCTTGACTTTCTTAATTCCATTATACACGCTTTCCGGAACAATGCCAAGCAGTCTGTCGGAAGAAAAAGAATTTTTGTGCAAGTGATTAGACTGCGCGAACAACAAAAGTCCGATCACGGTCGCAAATTGCGGAGAGTCCACCTGATCCAAAATGCCTCCCAAAGGTTTCGGGTATCCGATTTGAACCGGCAGACGAAGCGTCTTCTTTGCCAGATCCGTCGCGTCAGGCAGAAGCGCTCCGCCGCCGGTGAGCACCGCTCCGCCGGGAAGCAATCCGGCCCGGCCGATATTTTTCAATTCAGAATTCACAAAAGAAAAAATTTCTTCCAAACGCGCTTCAATAATTTCCGCTATGTGCCTGCGCGATACCAGATCCTCTTCTTGAGAATCAAAAATACTCAAATCAATTTCTTCTTTTTTACCGATGTCTTCCGGTGAGGCGCTCCCGAATTGCAGTTTGATCGCTTCCGCGACTTCAATGGAGGTACGCAAGCCAATGGCGATATCATTGGTAATGTGTCCGCCCCCGACCGGCAAAACGGCCAAATGGATCAGATCACCGTCCTCAAAAACAGCCAGCGATGTCGTAGCGCCACCGATATTTATCAACACCGTACCCAATTCTTTTTGTTTAGATGAAAGCACGGCTTCGGCGGACGCGAGCGGCTCTACGACAAAACTTTCCACATTGGCGCCAGCTATTTCCAAACCGCGGGAAATATTTTTCAGATGCGCCGCCCCGCCGCTTATCACCAAAGCGTTCATTTCCAGACGCACTCCGCGCAAACCCACCGGGTCCTTGATATTTTTCTGATCATCCAAACGATAATCTCTGGGAACTATGTGAATAATCTCCCGATTGAGCGGCAAAACCAAACGCGCTTGCACTTCTTCCAAAGCGCGCGTCATATCATCTAAAGACACTTCTCCGTCAGCCCGCCCGACGGCAATCACCCCCAAAGCGTTTTGACAAACTATTTCTACACCACTGACACTAGCCACCAGATTTCCAATCGGATGTCCCGCCATACGCTCGGCCTGTTCCAAAGCGCTGTTGCAAGCTTTCGCAACCGATTCCGTGTCCACCACGATACCCCGCCGCATACCCAAAGAAGACGCAGTGCCAACGCCAATCACACGCAAAGGTTCTTCGGAAGAAATTTCATGGGCAATGACGGCTCTGATTTCAGCGGAACCGATATCCAAACCCACGTAAAGATGCCCCTTAGACATAAAAAATAAAAAAGTCAAAAACGAACACCTCCGCGAAATATGGCTCGCGGAAAAAGTCTACCGTTTATTATAACCCAAAAAATCGCAAACACATAACTGCCGATAAATCAAAAACGCGCCAATGCCAAAACGTACGGCAAAAAGATGGCGACACCAACAGCCACGGCCGCCAATGAAGTCAACAAAACCGCTCCCGCCATCATATCTTTGATAATCCGTACGTAAGGATGCACTCGCGGCTTCAGCAGATCCATCACTCTCTCCAAGGCCGTATTGGCCAGTTCCAAAGCCAGCACCAAAGCCACAGAAAAAATAATTAGTGCGCGCTCCAACCCGCGAAGCGGAAAAATCAGCATCGCCGAGATAATAAACACTCCCACTAGTACCTCAATTTGAAAATTCCTTTCGTGCCTGACGGCGAAAAGAATGCCCTTCAAAGCGTAAGAAAAACTTTTGGTCAGCCGGCGCATAAATAAGACTTAAGAAATTTATATTTTTATTTTTCCAAAAGATCGGCTACTTTCTCCTGAATAGCGAACATCTCTTCTTCATGATCAAACCCAACCAGATGCAAAACACCGTGAGAGAAAATGTAAGCCAGCTCCCACTTTAGCATCGCTTCCTTTTTCTTGGTCGTCTTTATAATAACGGGTATCACCTCGCGGGACAAGTCGCGCTCCGCCCTTTTGGCAATAAACATCGGGCAGAAAAAGATCTCCCCCAAAAATATGGCTTTGCGTTTTTCTTCCGCCAGCGCCGAACAAGTGGCATATTCACTGAAAGAAAGAATATCCGTTACCGCGTCGCGGCCCAGATACGTCCGGTTGAGTTTTCGGATCTTGTTTTCAGAAACCGCGATGGCGTTCAAATTGATTTCCTTTCCCCGCAAAAAAGAAAAGCGGCATTCTTCCAGCGTCCGCTCTGCCACCTTGCGAAAAAAGTCCCGCGCGTGAGCAGTTTTGACCAATGTGCCAAAAGACTGCGAACGAAGTTTCACTTCCTCAATGTATTCCAAAACAACTCGCATATCATATTTAGAAAAGGAAAGTTTCCACTATCTGGCGGACATCGTTGCCATCAGCGCGGCCATCCACTTTTTTCATAATTATACCCATAGCCTGTCCCATCTGCGACTTGGCGGTCAGACCGGATTCCTTAAGCGTCGTCTCAATCAGCGCGCGCAATTCTTCTTGCGGCATAGCCTGCGGCAGATAACCAGAGAGCAGATTCATTTCTGCTTCCTCCTTATTCACCAGATCCGGACGCTTGCCGGCTCTATACTGCTCAATGCTGTCCTTATAGCGCTTGACCAAACGGCGAATGATATTTTGCACTTCGTCATCAGACAGTTCGGCCGGCGCTTGGCGTTTTTCGATAGCCTCGTTTTTGACGGCGCTTTGCAACAGACGCAAAGTGTCGCGCCGCAAATTATCTCCGGACTTCATCGCCTCCTTCAGGTGCGCTCCGACAGTTTCATAAAGAATCATACTTGTTTTTAGCTACTGTTTATTTTACCCCGCCCGGAACTCCGGACGGGGTTTCGTCGCATCGCCCTTTACATTTTCTTTTTAATCTCGCGAAGAGCTTCTTCGTCAAACTTTCCCAGTTTTTTCAAACGATTGATCACTTTGCGAATTTTGACTTTGTAGAGAGCTTCTTCGCGGCGCTTGATACGGCTGGGCTCCGCTCGATGAAAGCGCGTTTTGCGCGCTCGTCGCAGGACACCGCTCTGTTGCACGCGGCGCGAAAAACGGCGGATTAAACTTTCCCCCGTCTCTCTCTCTTTTTTGCGTACCTGTATCATACAAACCTGCCTCCTTTCCTATATTGCTACAAATTACAACTCCGCTCAATTAAATTGGGTGGATATTTTCCGTAAGCCGCGCTCCGCCCAAAAGATGGAGATGGAGATGCGGCACTTCTTGTCCACCGTCGTGGCCGACCCGAATCAACAGCTTATATCCTTTTTCCGAAATGTTCAAGTCTCTCGCGATATCCCGTGCTACTAGAAACATTTTTCCTACAATCAACGCATCTTCCGGTTCCATTGTAGTGATACTTTCAATCGGCTTTTTGGGAATAACCAGAATATGCACCGGGGCCAGAGGGTGAATATCGCGAAAAGCCAAGAGCTCGGCGTCCTCATAAACGATGTCGGCGGGAATTTCTTTTCTGATGATTTTAAGAAAAATATTGTCCTGCATTACGCTTGCAATGTATGGTTGGTTTTGAGAATTTTTTTCACGGCGTCAAACAACCTCTCAAGCGTGACCGTTTCTTGCGTTCCGGACAGCATATCTTTCACGATCGCCGTATCATCCAGCGCCTCCTTCTGCCCGACGATGATCGTGGCTTCCACTCCCAGACGATTGGCCACACGCAATTGCGATTTGAGACTGCCACGCCCGAAACTCTCCGCGGTCAGAATGCCATTTTTTTCCAATTCTGAAAATAATTTCAAACTTTTTTTCTTGGCCATATCGCCGAGCTGCGCCAGAAACACGCGCGGCTTCGGTAACTGATACGGCTTCACCAAACTGCGCTTCATTTCCAGCACGATGCGGTCCAGCCCCAAAGCAAAACCAATGGCCGGAGTCGCTTCGCCGCCCAACGCTTGAATCAAATTATCGTAACGGCCGCCTCCGCCCAAAGAATATTTTTTGCCCTCCTTGTCGCTAGACCAGATCTCAAAAACCGTCTTGGTGTAATAATCCAGTCCGCGCACCAATCTCGTGTTGATCACATAAGGCAACTCCAGTTCGTCCAAATATTCCAGCAAGCGCTTGAAATGATCGCGTGATTCTTCGTCCAAATAATCCAAAGACTGCGGCGCGTAAGCCGCCAACTGGATACATTTGTCTTCTTTGCAGTCCAGCACGCGCAAAGGATTGGTCGCGAAGCGGTCTCGGCAATTCTGACACAGTTTATTTTGTTGCACTTCAAAATACCGCGTGAGAATTTTCTTGTAGGCGCGGCGTGATTCCGGCATACCGATGCTGTTCACCTGAAACTCAATATTCTTGAGCCCCAATTGTTGCACCACGCGATACGCCAATTGAATAATTTGCGCGTCCAAAATCGGATCGCTTTCGCCGAACATATCAAAATTGCCCTGCCAAAATTCGCGGTACCTCCCCTCCTGCGGACGATCGTAACGATAGACCGGCCCGATAGAAAAAAGTCTGACCGGCTTGGGCAAAATACCCATTCCGTGCTGGATGAAAGCGCGCGCGATGCCCGCGGTAAATTCGGGACGCAATGAAACCTTGTCTCCGCCGCGAGTTGTAAACGTGTACATTTCTTTTTCCACAATGTCCGTTTCAGCGCCGATGGAACGCGTAAAAAGATGCGCGAATTCCGCGAGCGGCGTGTCAATGCGCTGAAAACCGTATTCTTGCGCCGCGTG
>JAHFON010000005.1 GCA_023261695.1 Candidatus Moraniibacteriota bacterium | reverse complement strand
CATCAGATACTCAATCAATGACTACGCTCCAATCAATGGCCTGCGAACTGCCGGTAGTGGGCGCTCGAGCCGGTGGTCTGCCGGAATATATTTTTGATAACCAAACGGGTTATATAGTTGAACCGAATGACAGAATAACCTACACGGATCGGCTATTGAAACTCGCAAGAAATGATAAAATATCGGAGGCATTCGGAAAAACCGGACGCGAAAAAGCTATGGGATTTTCTCCGGAATCAATCACGGCCCAATTTGAAGAAATCTACCATAAAGCCCTAGAAAGCAAGAAATAAAATGAAAATCAGCCTCATCATACCCGCTCACAATGAAGAAAAGTATATAAAAAACTGCCTAAAAAACGCTTTGCAGAACGGCGCTGGATTATCAGAAATAATAGTTGTTAATAACGCAAGTACAGATAAGACAACTGAAGTAGCAGTCAGTTTCACAGGAGTAAAAGTTGTAAACGAGCCGGTAAAAGGACTCACTAAAGCCAGACAGCGAGGTCTTAAAGAAAGCGACGGAGAAATAGTAGCTTTTGTTGATGCCGATACTAAAATGCCGGCCGGATGGGTAGAGAAAATCCATAAAGCATTCCAAGACAATCCAAAGCTGGTTTGCTTCAGTGGTCGCTACATTTATTATGATATATCACCGTTTGCCAAATTAATGGTTTGGATCTATTGGCACTTTTTCGCATATATCGCTTATCTCATTACCGGTTATATGGCAGTAGGTGGAAATTTTGCCGCCAAACGAAGCGCGCTAGAAAAAATAAGAGGCTTTGATGAAAACATAAGTTTCTACGGAGAAGATACCAATATTGCTAGGCGTTTAAGTAAAGTGGGCAAAGTAACATTTACGACAGGACTTTATATGTACACATCTGGAAGAAGGTTTAAGGACGAAGGATTAATAAATGTGGCTTTCAAATACATCTCTAATTTTCTCTCCGAAGTATTTCTGAAAAAACCGCTTACTAAAGAATATAAAGATGTCCGATAATGACTAAGCAATATATCAAAAACTTGTCCAAGAAGTACGCAGACCATTTTAACGATAAGGCTTACGTAAATTCTTTTTTGGTTGGGCTCGCTCTTTTTGCCGCTTCTTTAGTGGTGAATTTCTATGCCACAACTTACGCCACTGAAGTCGCAAGCAATTATGTTACCGATATAGTTTTAAGTAATACTCGCGTCTTTGACGTTGATGGCCTCTTTGTTTACGGTCCGGTATTTATGTGGGTATTTGTTATACTGCTTTTACTCCATTGGCCCAAAAAAATAAACTTCGCCATCAAATCCATTGCTCTGTTTGTGCTGATACGGTCAGTTTTTATTGCTACCACCCATTTGGGTCCGTTTCCGACCCAAATGAAAATAGACAACTTAAGCATTTTGAGTAAACTTGTGAACGGCGAGGACTATTTCTTTTCCGCTCATACCGGCTTGCCGTTCCTTTTAGCACTCCTCTTTTGGGACGATATTTACCTAAGGATTTTATTTATTTTCGCTTCTGTATTTTTTGGCGCGGTTGTTTTACTGGGACATCTGCACTACTCCATAGATGTTTTGTCAGCCTTCTTTATCACTTACACCATCTACCGCATAGCCGCGTCTCTCTTTAAGAAAGATTGCATTGACTTTCACGACGAAACTGAAAATATAAATATAAATGAAAAAGAAAACTAATAAACCCTGCCCTGCGTTATCGCATACCGATGACCGCTACCATCGCCTGCACTTTTTCCGGTTTGTCTCGGCGATAGGAAAACCACTTTTCTTTTTCACAAAAAGTGCAGACATCGCTCGCGTTAATATTTTCAGACGGAATTCCGGCTTGCTCCAATTGTTTAGACGCTATTTTCGGAAGATCTACATATACTTTTCCGCCCTGGCCCGACACAGCCTGAGTGGAGCCAGCTCGCTCATAATAGACAAATTCCGCGTATTCTTTATAGAGAGGCGCGTTTTCTTTTAAGATTTCAAAATGGCACTTTTGGATGCAGGGACCGATGGCGACAGAAACATTTCTGGCATCGCTTCCCAGTTTTATCAAAGCTGACATAGTCTCTGTAACCACACCGCTTAGCGCGCCTCGCCAACCCATGTGCGCAATGCCAATATTTCCGCGTATCGGATCATAAAATAAAATCGGTAGACAATCAGCCACCGTAACTGAAAGATATATTCCCTTGTCAGAAGTTACCAAAGCGTCTGTCTTTTCTTGGAACCGTTTGCTTTCAGCATCTATTGTGATCACGTGATTTCCGTGCACAATATCCGGTACGATTACCAACTCACTCTCAATACCGTTTTTTCTAAAAAAAACTTTCCTATTTTCTACATTTTGCGGTTCACTGCCATCTTCAAAGTACCGCATAGAACCATCTGTCCGTTCAGACATAAGCGCGGTAATTTCCGGAAATTGTTGAAAAAATTTCAGCATACCTATTCACATAGAAACTCAGACAAAATACGAATTCAAAGAAATTACTTGTGGTATAGCCGATTGACAACTTCTTTCATTTTGCTATAATACAAACATTCAGACGAAAAGGGATCCAAACGGCTAATTACCTAAGGAGCCCTTTTCTTTTTTTTGACCAATCTTACCGTGTACAGATTCCAGATAATCGAAGTATTCGGAACCCAGTTTTTTATACAATGAGGAGGCGAACTGTCGATTCGGGAATAGCATTTTGCCGAACCTCCCCTCTTCGATAAGAAAATCTACTAACATCTTATAATCACCATCACCAGAAACAAGGAAAATCTTCCCGAAATTCTCCCCTCTATACAAACGCCTCATAACATTGAAAATGATGTCAGAATCAACGTTCCCTTTCTTTTTCCCGAGCATCGCCACATTGTGCTCGCGGAATATCAAAACAAAACCAGCCGCCTGTATTTCCTCATAAAGACCATCTCTCGCTTCTTGCACATATCCCAGAAAATAATACGCCTTCTCTATCCCATATTTCTGTTCCAGATATATACGGAAACGCTTCAGATTTATCCGCCACGGATTCTGTTCACGTTTAGCCGTACCCATATAGAGATTCTGGCCGTCTATAAAAGCTAGATTCTTCTGTTCCTGCATAAAGAGTATTTAATTTTACCGCTACGTCTTTTTATCTTGTCTCTTTCTTAATCCAATCGGCGTACGCTTTGTTGGACTTTACTTCAAGTTTCATGATACACGGGGTTTCGTACGGATGCATCGTTTCCACCGCTTTTTTCACCTTTGTCCAATTTTCCTTTTTTGTTTTCATCAAAGAGACAATTTCTTTTCCGCTCTCGATTTTTCCCTTCCACCAGTACGCGCTTTCGATAGGAAAATAGTTCACACAGGCAATCAGTCTGTCTTTCAACAAAGCCTCAGTCACTTTCTTGGCAATCTTTAAATTCGGATGCGTAATGTAGATGATGATGAATTTCATATACTATAATCTACAAATTAAAGAACGGCGAGGGTGATCCTCTGCTCTTAATATACTCTTTGCTTTCCAGATTCAAAAAGACACATGGTCATTCTCTTCTTGAGAATTATTTTTTCCCTCGAAAGTATACGCATATGCATCTGAAGCGATTTGCAATGATATCCGGTTAAATAAAGTTGGCGATGGTTTAAAAGCACTGATTGTAGTTGCGATACTGTAACAAAGTAGTTCATAGTATCGAGGACCAAAAAAGTAGAGTGGTCTCTGAGATGATTTTTCTAACAGATACTGCAAGAGAGTACCTACCGACCTTGGGGAGTAGTATCCTAATCCAGTACCAAGCCAACCAAATCCCCATGTATCAAAATCAAAGTGAATTGGCTTATTCGCAGTATCGTCATAATTGAGAATAACAGCGAACCCTTTATCCGCTTTTTGCCCAGCATAATCATTTACTTTGATAGTATTTTTTTGATAATAATCAATAAAACTATTTATATCATCTCCTGCTCCTGCCAACAGAGTCAGTAATCCTTCAACTGATGCATGATTGCCCAAATTATACCAATTTCGAAAAACATACAACGTAAATAATAATCCTTCATAAAACTCTCTTCTTTTTTCTGAAGGAACGTCGAGCAACACCGACATTTGATCCTCAGTATAAAAATGTATCTCTGCTTGAATTTTCATTTGCATACGTAGGGGCTATAAGAATTATAGTTCCGCGTCAGCTAATCGTTGCACGATACTAATAACAACACTCCAAATGAAACCGATAATAATAGCAGCGATTGCCATTCCCTTCCCTCTTTCATTTGTATATTTAATTTGAGTCAACGCAATAATTCCAAAAATAAAACCTGCAATCCCAGCAAGCCCAACACCAAAGATTGAAATTATTGATAATACCAATCCAATAACCGCTGATTTATTATATTTCAGTTCCATAATTTCTGCAGATACTTCTATTTGTTCCTGATTTTCCATAAACATTTAATAAAGTTATTTGGTTTATTTGACCATCACAGCCATAGGCTGACAGCAATTTTTGCGCATCGTCCAAATGCCCATGTTCTTATCATAAAATAAAAAAATGTAATAAATGGAAATATTGAGATCCATCTATCATATCCGTCAAATTGTGTAAGAAACGTCGTCCCTATAGTAGCAAACACAGTAGCGAAAACAACCGAGACATTCGATTGAGCAGTCCAATACTGAACTATACCAGAAAGCAAGTCGGGACTAACAGCGGCATTAATACCTGAAACCCCAAGCAACTTCAACGCAATCTTATTAAGTCCCCTAAAATCTTCTTGTTGTGCCATACAACTTTAATTTGTATAACTTATTTTTGTTAGATTAAGAGCGGAGGAATAACCCTCCGCTCTTAATACTCCTACTTTTTCGGTTCGGCTGGTGCCTCGCCTTCACCTTTATCTTTCGTATCCGGAGTGGACTCTGTTTCAGCCTCTTTTGGCGCTTCAGCGGTACCCTCGCCTTCCGGCTTGGTTTCACCTGTGGCACCCTGCTTGGCTTTTTCGGCTTCTTGAGCGGCGGCATAGAGCTTCTGGCCTATGGCTTGCGCGGCTTGAGAAAGGACTTCCGTGGCTTTCTTGATAGCTTCCAGATCATCGCCGTTCTTCACTTTGTTGAGCTCGGTAATAGCTTCTTCCACCGGCTTCTTTTCATCAGCGGTCAATTTATCACCGGCTTCTTTAACAGATTTCTCTGTGGTGTAGGACAGCGAGTCCGCCAGATTGCGCGCTTCAATCAGTTCCTTTTTGCGTTTATCTTCTTCGCTGTGCAGTTCGGCATCTTTTTTCATCCGTTCAATCTCATCTTTAGAAAGTCCGGTGGACGCTTCAATGCGAATGTTTTGCGTTTTGCCGGTGGCCTTGTCTTTCGCGGTAACAGTCAGAATACCTGACGCGTCAATATCAAACGTTACTTCCACCTGCGGAATGCCGCGCGGCGATGGCGGGATGCCGTCTAGAATGAACCGCCCGAGAGATTTGTTGTCCGTCGCCATTTCACGCTCACCCTGCAAAACGTGAATTTCCACCGACGGCTGATTATCAGCGGCCGTGGAAAAAACTTGCGATCTCTGCACCGGCACCGTGGTGTTGCGTTCAATAAGCGAAGTGCGCACGCCGCCCAATGTTTCAATCCCGAAAGTGAGCGGAGTAACATCCAACAATAAAACGTCTTTCACGGAACCTTCCAGCACGCCGCCTTGCAAAGCGGCGCCGGCCGCGACTACCTCATCGGGATTGACGGTGATATTGGGTTTTTTGCCAAAAAATTTCTCCACGGACGCAAGCACCAGCGGCATCCGGGTCATTCCGCCGACCAATACTACTTCATTGATATCTTTGGTTTCCAGTTTGGCATCGGCCAGAGCTTTCTTCACCGGACCAAATGTCGCTTCTACCAGATCGTGCACCAATTCTTCCAGTTTGGCACGCGTCATCTTCAGCAGTAAGTGTTTCGGACCATCAGCGCCGGACGTAATGAACGGCTGATTGATTTCGGTATCATTGGCAGTGGAAAGTTCAATTTTAGCTTTTTCAGCGGCCTCTTTGATGCGCTGGAGCGCGAGCGGATCTTTGGACAGATCAATGCCTTCCTGCTTTTTGAATTCGTCAATGATCCAATGAATGACGCGCTGGTCAAAATCATCGCCCCCCAGATGCGTGTCGCCGTTCGTGGATTTGACCTCCACGGTGTCTTCGGCCACTTCCAAAATAGAAATGTCAAACGTGCCGCCGCCCAAATCATAGACCGCGATTTTCTCGTCTTTTCTTTTGTTGAAACCGTACGCCAGCGCGGCCGCCGTCGGCTCGTTGATGATGCGGCGCACGTTGAAACCGGCGATTTCTCCGGCTTCTTTGGTGGCCTTGCGTTGCGAGTCGTCAAAATAAGCCGGCACCGTAATCACGGCATCGGTGATTTTCTCTCCCAGCTTCTCCTCGGCATCGGCTTTCAGTTTGCCGAGCACCATCGCTGAAATTTCTTGAGGCGTATATTCTTTGCCGCCCATCACAATTTTCACGCCCTCGCCGGCCTGAATGATCTTGTACGGCAGAGTTTTTTTGTCACGCTGGACTTCTTCGTCGTTGAAGTGCCGTCCCACGAGACGCTTTACTGAAAACAGCGTGTTCTCCGGATTGGTCACGCCCTGACGCTTGGCGAGCAAACCCACGAGGCGCTCGCCGGTTTTGGATATCGCCACCATAGAAGGCGTAGTGCGGTTACCCTCTTTGTTTTCAATAATGGTCGGCGATCCGCCTTCCATTATCGCCATCGCCGAGTTCGTCGTCCCCAAATCTATGCCCAAAATTTTTGCCATATGCTTATTGTTAGATTTTTAAATTAAATTTTTACTTAACTATTACTCTCGCCGCTCTGATTACCCTGTCTCCAAACTTGTAACCTTTTTGGATGACTTTTGTTATAATATGCTGTTCATTATTTTTTCCTTCAACAGATTCGAGCTCTTCGGTCCGGGCTTCCGTGCTTACCGCTTCATGTATCTTCGGATCAAAATCCTCTCCTTCCCGCGCTTCTATCATTTGCACGCCATTGTTGGTCAGTACGGTTTCTAGTTGCTTCTCTATATACTGGATACCGACCACCCACGCGTTATCTTTCTGTTCCGGCGGCACGTGTTGTGTCGCGGAACGGAAATTATCAAGCACCGGAATAATATCCAACACCAATTTCTCTATCAGATACCCGCCCAATTCTTTCTGCGTCGCTGATTGCCGTTTCTTGTAATTTTCAAATTCCGCCTGACAGCGCTTCAGATCATTCAAATATTCTTCCGCCAGTTCTTTATCCGTCTCGTCTGTTTTTTTCTCCGATTCTGATGGCTGTTCGGTAATCTCTTGCGGTTCTTGCGACTCTGGCCCTTCCTGTGTTTGATTTTCCATTTCCGGTTCTTGATTTTTCTGGGATGTCATATTTGTTTGATAAAATAAATTAGATTGCCCGCGAAAACCATAACCAGCGATGTGTTTAGCAATTTTTTCATATATTCAACCAGCGATTTATTTCTGGCATACTCCATACGCTTGGGTCCGATAATCGCCAATATGCCGCGCTCGCCTTCCCGATTCCGATAAGGCGCCACAACCATAGAACAGTTGCTCGCGCCGGCGATAGGATTTTCATTGCCGATAAAAATACGTGTCTCCCCATCTTTCAATTTTAGCATCAAACCGTCCAATTTTTCATCCAGCGAATCCAGTGTTTCCACTAAGCGGCACAACTCGTCCATCTCTTGAAATTCCGGTTTCTCAATCAGCTCTTTTATTCCGAAATCATAAAACTCATCCCTGTCCACTATGCCCGAAACCGCCAAATTGCCGGAAAGCGCGGACAACAACTTGGCTGTCGTGCGCACGAGACGGACGTGCTTGGCGCGCAGGACAAGAAGCTCTTTTTGCAAACGCTCCTGGTCGCGGCGCGAGAGCGGTTTCTCACTCATCATTTTTTCCACGTACATCCGATAGCCCGCATCAGTCGGAATGCGTCCGGCGGAAATATGCGGCTGATAGAGATAGCCCGTTTCTTCAAGCACCGACATATCGCTCCGCAATGTCGCGGAGCTCACCGGAAAATCGAAATACTTAAGGAGCGTATGCGAACCAACGGGCAGGGCTGTTTTCGTGTAAAGCTCCACCACGGCCGACAAAATTTGCTTCTGGCGATCATTCATAACTTTCACTCCTCATAGTATAAAAAACAAGCTGGCACTCTGTCAAGTAGAGTGCCAAAAGTGGTTTCTTATTGTCATTCCAAACAAAACCTTTCAAGAACAGGTGAGACCGAGAAATCTTTCATTAAAAAAAGCCCTCCCCGCGAAGTTTTCGTCATCGACGAATTCTTTGCGGAGAGGGGGAGGGCATGAGACGCCGTCACTTCGGCGACCCGGCCGGACTTAGCATTTATTAGAACGAACAAAATGGATGTGGTGCCCGTATCTCCTCATAGTGACCTCCCTGTTAGAAGTTTTAGCCGCCCTCACATCACGATTAGAACATAGCACACTATATTTTATTAGTCAAGAGGGTCATACCCTCCGTCATTCCACGGATGACAGCGCAAGATTCTTTTAAGCCCTAAAAAACAACCGCGTATCACCCCGTAACGCTCCACAGCCGCATAAGTATAAGCACTGCAGGTGGGATGAAAACGGCAGAACCGTTCTCCGAAGACCATCCCCAAAAACCCGTGCTCCAATGAAAGAGTTTTCTGATACCCGCGTATGCAAAAAAGTATGAATCGCTTTAACATATATTCCAGCATATATACCGTCTGCTCACTTTGTCAATTGGTTTTTTCTTGATATACTGAACACGCGATAAACTTACGCTGACCGACAAAAAATACCCAAACAATGAAAATCCTCAAACACAAAAAGATCATCTGGATTGATTTTGAAGATCCCCAAAACGACGACATTACTTACTTGCAAGAAAACTTCAATATCCATCCGCTCGCGATAGAAGAATTCATCACGCCCACTTATCAGCCCAAAGTCGTGCAGTATGACGGCAGCCTGTTTTTGTCAGTCCATATTCCCCTCTTTGACGTGAAACATCGCACCACTTATCCGGGCGAGCTGGATATTATTTTGACCGAGGGACATCTGATCACCAGTCATCGACAAAGTATTTACCAGTTGAGTCAGTTTTTTGAAGATCTGGAAAAAAGCGAGGGCAAACGCCGGCTGTTTCTGGAAATGACTCCGGCCCATCTCCTGCATAACCTTTTGCAAATATTGCTCAATTCCTGTTTTCCGCGCCTGGATCACATCAATAAAAAAATTGATTACATAGAAACGCAAGTATTCGCGGAAAAAGAAAAAGAAATGGTGTTTGAGATTTCCGTTCTGAAGCGCGACATTCTGAATTTTCGCCGCACGATGAAACCCCAACGCTCCATTCTGGAATCCATCATCCAGAAAGACCATCCGATTATTCCTCAAGAAACCAAAATTTATTTTCAAGATTTGATCGGCACCAATATCCGCATTTGGAACATTTTGGAAAGCCAAAAAGAAACCATCGAAGCGCTGGAGGCCACCAACAATTCTCTTCTCTCCAACAAGTTGGACATCACAATGAAAGTGCTCACGATTTTTTCGGCTATTTTACTGCCGATGACCGTATATTCCAATATGCTGGCGATGAGCGCGCAGATTCCTTTCGGCAACAACCCTCACGCTTTTTGGATTCATGCCGGATTTATGGGTTTGCTTTCCCTCATTACGATCACGGTTTTCCGAATCAAAAAATGGCTGTAGTACGGATATGATCACTTTTTACAATACTCTTTCCAAGAAAAAAGAAGAATTCCATCCTCTGTATGCGGGCAAAGTCGGGATGTACGTTTGCGGACCGACAGTGTACGGCTATATCCACATCGGCAATATCCGCGCTTACGTATTTGCCGACACGGCACGGCGCGTTTTGGAAGACGCGGGTTACGAAGTGCGCTTCATCAAAAACATCACGGACGTTGGACATCTGACGGCAGATGACATCAATCAAGGAGATTCCGGCGAAGATAAGATTGAAAAAAAAGCGCGGGAAGAAAAGAAAACGCCCGCGGAAATCGCTTTATTTTTTGAAAATTATTTCCACCAGACGGAAAAAGCGATGAATATTTTGCCGGCGCATTATTTCCCCCGCGCCACGGCGCACATCAAACAGATGATCAAACTCATAGAAGATCTGATCGCCAAGGGCCATGCGTACGAAAAAAACGGCAATGTTTTCTTGGACGTTACCACTTTTCCAGATTACGGAAAACTCTCCGGCAACACTTTGGAGAATCTCAAAGTCGGCGCGCGCCTGGAAAAACATCCGGACAAAAAACATCCTTGGGATTTCGCGCTCTGGCTCAAAGCTCCGGCTTCGCATCTGATGCGCTGGCCGTCTCCGTGGAGCGAGGGTTATCCCGGCTGGCACATAGAATGCAGCGCAATGAGTATGGAATATCTGGGCGACACGCTGGATATTCACACGGGAGGCGAGGACAATATTTTTCCCCATCACGAAGCGGAAATCGCGCAGTCCGAAGGCGCGAGCGGCAAACCCTTTGTCCGGTATTTTTTGCACACCCGCCACATTTTAGTCAATGGCGAAAAAATGTCCAAGTCCAAAGGCAACGTTTATACTTTGGAAAATATTTTGGAACGCGGGTTTTCGCCAATGGATTTGCGTATGTTGCTTATCGGTTCCCATTACCGCAATCAGATGAATTTCACTTGGGAAGCCTTGGAGCAGGCGAAGAAAAACAAAGAAACGCTTTCGAGCGTTATAGAGCGTCTGGAGTCTTATAATGAAAGTATTGGCAATTCCGGTTTCGACGGAAATGAATATCTGACACGCGTGCGCAAAGCTATGCGTGACGATTTGAATACTCCCGAAGCTCTCACCGCTACTCTTGAACTTGCAAAAAAAGTAAATATTTCGTTGGATGAAAAAGCGACAGTCAACCGCGAAGCGCTCAAAGCAGTTTTTGAAAAAATATTTTTTCTGTTTGGTTTCGCGCCGGAAACCGAAATCATACCAGCCGATATAAACGAGCTTGCCCAAAAACGAGAGGAGGCCAGAAAAACCAAAAGTTTCGCCGAGTCCGACCGTCTGCGCTCGCTCATTGAAGAAAAGGGCTGGAAAATAGAAGATGTGGCAAGTGGATACAATTTGAAAAAATCTTGAAAATATCACAAATGGTGAAGGGGCGGCTACTGATGCGACAGTAACACGCCCCTTTTTTGATTTATCTTTACATTGCTGACTTTAAATACGATCTATGCATATCCTCCATATTTTTTCTACGTAGAATGCTTCTAACTTTTGTGGTCACAATAACCCACAAAAGCCAAACGATGGGTATTACAAGAATTGCCCAATATCTGATCGAGAACACTGCCCGGCTGTCTGCTTCATACCCGTTCCATTTCAGATACAACGATATCCCATTTAGCAGAACTGGGGATAAGAAATACCCAACCAGTCCTATAAAACAAAAAAAATCTCCCGCTGTTTTTAGTCGTTTCCTGCCATCTGCATCTCCTCGTGTTGGGGCGGGAGTGCGTATGAAGGCGTACACAACACAGATGATAAGAATGGCCAAAGGCGCCAATACTGCGGTTGTTAAAAAACTTAAACTCAAGAGATCAACAAACCTTCCGCTGGAACTTCCGGCCAGATACACATACGGAATCGCGACAATCGATCCGGCCAGACAATAAACTAGAGCCACAAATACCAATGAGACCCACATATCGCCTCCTCCCTTTTTCACAGTTGCCTCATCTAAATGGCGCGAGACTAACCGCGAGATGAATACAAACGAAGCGACCGTGCAAAACAGTAAAAACACAAAGATCAATGTCATCAAAGAAACCTCCCACACGGCACATCCTCCTTTCTTCGCAGCCAGCCCGCCTGTGGCGTGGCTGACAGCAAGAAATATATTGTAAATGACAAAGAACCATTCCTTGTTATTTGGCGATACCAAATATTACCGCGATTATGACACGAATCATTGCCAGAAGTCAACAAAAAAACGACCTGGCGGTGTCTGTTTGAAAATATCCGAACGAAATGGCTGACCACCGCCTGTGTTGAAACTGCGGCGGGTAGGCTAGACAATCTTTATATCTACATTTTCACCGACAATAATTTTATCATGCAAATTAAGTTTTTCGCTTTCAAGCCAAGCTTTTAATAAAAAGATTGTTTCGGTTCGGAGTTTGGCTCGAGCCCAATCTTTCTGTGGTTCAGTGAGCATTTCACCGAGGCCATCCAAAATATGGCGATTATCCATCTTCTCCAAAAGCTCTACGCATTTAACCAAAACTTCCTTAAATGGCATTTTGGCACGATCTTCAACCAATTTTTTATTTATTGGCCAATTATTTTTTGCGAAAAAGTAAACGTCATAAACATCTCGGCTCGTCTTGCCGATTCGTTCATACATAGCCATCAACTTATTGGCAAACATATCTTCTTTAACCATCACGGCCATTGAGATTCCGAGTAATGTTTTCAATTCATATTTAGAACCAAAGTCTCGGCGATTTACTTCAATCTTGATGTTTTGAGACTTTGCATTGTAAGAAATAATCGTAACGAGATTGAACCTCTTGATGCGTGAGTCAACAATCTTTCCATAGCTGGATGCTATTTTTTGAATTTTTTCAAAGACTTCTTGTTCTTTGCCTTCATCCAAAAGATCAAGATCGATATCAACCGAATTACGGCGTAAGTCATAAAACATTAAAGCCGCCGTACCACCCTTAAATCCCAAGTATGGTGAGAGCGAAGTATCGGAAAAGATGTCTTTCAAAATTTGCAGTAAGAGATTTTTATGTTTTGGATAATCTAATGTCATATGGTTTTATTATCTAACGGGATGAATTTTCTTTATAGTGTTTAAAATATTCATCAACTTTTTTATTCATTCTCTTATTGCGGTATATCGGCAAAATTTCAAATACCTTGTCCCAATCCAAAACATCCAAGTGATCAAAGTGATAATCCTTGCTTACGTAGATGCGGTCCAAAAAAGCCCGTTCTTTTGTAGCGGTAGCAACATCGTTCGTGTGTTCAATCCCAATCGTATTACTCAAAACATAGTCTTTCATTTTTACAAAAGATATTTTCTGTCCATCCGCTTCAATTTCTCTGGTTACATAAGAAGCAACAAATATATTGCCGTAATACTGAAAATTTACTCCCGTTCGAGTCAACACGGTTTCAAAGCTAACGTACGATGGAGTATAAATCCGAGTAGCTAATTCAAAACGATCGTAGTTTTTATCTTTGGCGTAGATACCACGATGTACCCTGATTAATTTTCCGTTCTTAACATACTGGCTTAATCTAACCCGAACGGCCGCTTCTGCTTGCTCTCCCCATAACAAAGCAATGTCTCTGATAGAAAAGACAGTTTTGGGAGATCTTAATAAGATCTCGACATACTCACCTTTTGTGGGTTTGTTATCCATATTATTACTGATAGTAATCATAAAGCTTACTTGCAGTAGTATTATATGCTATAACAAGGCTAAATGCAAGATAGTGTACAGCGAGTTTCAAATAAAACAAACTGGTGGACTGTAGTAGATTCGAACCGCTGACCACCGCCTGCGTTGAAACTGCGGCTGACAGGTCGGCGGGTGAAATCCCCCTCCAAAAAAATCTTCCGCTACGCCTTCGGTCTGTGACGCTGGCGGCTGGAAGATAGAAGATCTGCCCTCCGGTTTATAATTTGAAAAAATCTTGAAAGTATCACAAATAGTGAAGGGGCGGCCACTGATGCTATAGTGACACGCCCCTTTTTTTTTGATTGCACACACCACCTACGTTATATCCGCTGGTTTAAATGGTAAGGCGATTTTGCTCACGGATCAGTTTTTCTATGTAACTGGAAAAGTGACCCTCGTATTTCTTCTGAAGGTCTTTTCTTTTCCAGTCCTCGCCCGTGATTATTTTTCTGCAATTAAGAAGACTACCGCAATGACATTTCATTCTCAGCTCACATGTATCTGTCATTGCGTAGTCAAACGTAACTTCTTCTCCGGGCCCTATGTAGCGCAAGGCGACAATGGTAATCTGTCCTCTGATTCCGCAAGTCGGATCGCATGAATGGTTCACCTTAAAAATTCCGGATGCTCTTTCCGGATCTAATCCGGGAGGACAAATACAGAGGTCATTTTCCACTTGAAAAGCGTGAAGTTGGACTTTTGAAAAGTTCGGGTCGTTATCCAGCGTTTCCAAAGAAACAATTCGCCCGCCCGCAACAGCGACAACGTCATCTTTGAATATTTCTTTCACAACGAAAACTCCCTCGCCCTTTGGACCAGCCTTTTCAATCTGAACTTTTGGGCTCATCCAAGACCATTGCATAACCACCTCCTGTCGTTGAATTGTTGACATAACTACTAACTATCTGCATTCTCGGTTGTAAAGGTGCTGATATAAAATATTGCAGTAAATCTGCAAGTATTTAACCACACTACAAAAAATCTCAAGAAAAATCAAGCCTCATTTTGGGGCTGGAATTTCAGCGCTTCTTTCAGTAATTTCCACGATTTTTTTCGCCGCGCCCTCGGTCTGCCCGCTATTATGCGATTGCGCGCGTGGAAGGTAGGGCAAGGAAAAGAAATTGACCGCCAAAAATTTCGCCAGCCCAAGGCGCATAATCGCACAAATCTGAAATAGTGGACCGGGCGGGAATCGGACCCGCGATCTCCGCATTGCAAATGCGGCATTCTACCACTAAACTACCGGCCCTCTGAATGACCAAATATCAATGATTATATTGTACTGGAAAAGCCCGCGCGGTCAATTTTTGCGTTCACGTTGAAACTAGGCTACAATAACGGACAGATTTATTTTGCGCTATGCATTCCTCCGCCATTATTCACGCCCTCACTCTCATTCCCGGCATCGGCAACAAAACCGTACGGAATTTGATAACACACTTTGGCAATCCCGTGGCCGTCTGGGAGGCCGACAAAAAGTCTTTATTGGAAATAAACGGCTTGGGCGAGAAAACCGTCGTCGCGCTCATCACCGGCAGAGATGTTATCTCTCCGGAAAAAGAGTGGGAGAAAGTTATCAGCCAAAACATCCACATATCAGCTTTTACTGATGCTACTTATCCACGCCTGCTTAAAGAAATTCCGGACGCGCCAGCCATACTCTATACACGCGGCAACTATGACTGGACGGAAAAACCGCTGATCGCCA
Organism: Candidatus Moraniibacteriota bacterium; assembly: GCA_023261695.1. GTDB lineage: Bacteria > Patescibacteriota > Minisyncoccia > Moranbacterales > UBA1568 > UBA1568. Next base: position 33,181 of record JAHFON010000005.1, on the reverse strand, counting down.
TAGTCGGAGCGCGCAAATTTACCAATTATGGCGAACAGGCCGCTTATCGCTTCGCTTCAGATTTGGCGAAAGCCGGTTACGTCATTGTTTCCGGTCTGGCGCTCGGTATTGATTCCATCGCGCACAAAGCCGCCCTGGAGGCCGGCGCCGAGACTTTGGCGGTACTCGGAGGCGGTATTGATGATGATTCAATCTATCCTCGCTCACATCTTTCTTTGGCTCAAGCCGTGATGCATTCCGGCGCGCTCGTTTCCGAATACCTGCCGGGCACAAAAGTGATTGAGGCCGCTTTCCCAGCGCGCAATCGCATTATGGCCGGTATGAGTCTAGGGACACTCGTGATTGAAGCCTCCGAAAATAGCGGCACGCTCATCACGGCGCGCCTCGCTTTGGATTACAATCGGGAGGTGTTTGCCGTCCCCGGATCAATTTTTTCTCCGGCTTCTTTAGGCGCCAATGCTCTCATCAAAAGCGGCGCGAAAATCGTTGCGTCCGTGCAGGATATTTTGGAAGAGTTTCCCGCGACAAAAAACTCTTCTGTTTCGGAAAAAAAAGTTTCACGCGCGGAAAACATTTCTCTCTCCCCGGAAGAAAAGAAAATCCTCCAAATTCTCTCGCAGGAACCGACGCACGTTGACAAGATTATCAAAGCGACTAAACTGGAAACGGCGTCCGTAATTTCCGCGCTCACTCTGTTGGAAATCAAAGCGTTTGCTAAAAATATCGGCGGAATGAATTACATAGAAATATAAAACTATATGAAACTGCTAATAGTAGAATCTCCTTCCAAGGCCAAGACTATCGAAAAGTATCTCAAAAATGAATACAAAGTTGTCGCATCCATCGGGCATATTCGTGACTTGCCCAAATCCAACAAAGACGCCATTGATATTCAGGGCGGTTTCATTCCGCGCTACATCATTTCTCCCGGCAAAGAAGCGACGGTGAATGAAATCAAAACGCTCGTCAAAAAAAGTGACTCTGTCCTGCTCGCTACTGATCCCGATCGCGAAGGCGAGGCCATCTCGTGGCACGTTGCCGAAACTTGCGGCATTAAAAAACCCAGACGCGTTCTCTTCTACGAAATTACCGAGAAGGCCGTCAAGGAAGCCGTTGCCAATCCGCGCGAACTCAACACCAATTTGCGCAAAGCTCAAGAGGCCCGCCGCGTCTTAGACCGGCTCGTGGGTTACGATCTTTCCGGCTTGGTGTGGAAAAAGGTGCGCTATGGTTTATCCGCCGGCCGCGTCCAATCACCCGCACTTCACATTCTCGCTTTGCGCGAAAAAGAAATTGGAAGTTTCGTCCCGGAAACTTATCATGTCATCACCGCTCTGTGCGCCACTGCTAAAAAAGAAAATATTCTCTTCACTTGCGTACAACAACCCAAAGAAAAGAAAGAGGCGGAACATATTTTGAAAATTGCCAAAAGTAAAGCTTGGGAAATCGTGGAGGTGACAAACACGGAAGCTTTGCGTCATCCCGCGGCGCCTTTTACGACATCTACCTTGCAACAAGCCGGCAGTTCGCGGCTCAATCTGTCTCCCGCTCGCACGATGCGCGCCGCCCAAAAATTGTACGAAAATGGTTTCATAACTTATATGCGCACCGACAGCGTTTCTTTGAGCGAAACGGCGCTCCAAGAAATAACTTCGGCAGTCAAAAAAGAATTTGGCGAAAAATATCTCGCGGTACGGAAGTGGAAAACCAAAAGCAAGAACGCTCAAGAAGCTCACGAGGCGATCCGTCCCACAGACCAGTTCCGGAAAAGCGCCGGCTTTACCGACGATGAGAAAAAACTCTACGCTCTCATCCGCGTCAGAACACTTGCTTCTCAAATGGCCGACGCGGAAATTCTCCGTACGAAAATTATCGCCAACACGACTGACCGCGCGCTTCCCAATTTTTCCGTAAGCGGCTCTCATCTCGTCTTTGACGGCTGGCTTAAACTCGACACGGCGGCGCGCGGCGAAGATGTTGAAGTACCGAGAGTCGCCGCTTCAGATCCGCTGACTTTGAAAAAAATAGAATCGGAAGCCAAACAAACCGAACCACCCAAGCGCTATACGGAAGCCGGCCTCGTGAAAGAATTGGAAAAGCGCGGGGTAGGCCGTCCCAGCACTTACGCCGCGATTGTCAAAACTATACAAGATCGCGGCTACGTGACAAAAGAAGGCAAGGCGCTTATAGTCACCGACACCGGTCTGGTGGTGGATGATTTTATTTTCAAAAATTTTGAAAACATAGTTTCTGAAACATTCACCGCCGATATGGAAAACAAGCTGGACGACATCGCAAACGGAGAACGCGAATACGCAAAAACGCTCAAAGATTTTTACGTGCCTTTCGCCCAAGCCGTAAAAAGCAAGGATCAAGTGGATAAAGTCACCAATATGGGAGACGCGCCGAAAGGAACCGTCTGCCCCAAGTGCGGATCAAATATGATAATCAAACTCTCCCGCACCGGCAAATTTTTCAGTTGCGCGCGCTTTCCGGAATGCGACGGGGCGCTCACCGCGGAGGGAAAAACTATTGAACCGCCCAAAGAAACCGGCGAAGCCTGTCCTCAATGCAAAGACGGCAAACTGCTGGAGCGCGAGGGAAAGTTCGGCAAATTTATCGCTTGCAACAGATTTCCGAAATGCAAATTCGTCAAAAAAGACGCCGGCGCCGCTCCCACCACAGACGTGACTTGCCCCGTCTGCAAAAAAGGCAAAATGACCGAACGCCGCGGACGCTTCGGCATATTTTACAGTTGCTCCAATTATCCGGATTGTAAAAACGCCATCAAAGCCAAACCGACCGGAGCGCTTTGCAAGCTTTGCGGCGCGCTGATAATGCAAGGCACAAAAACCATACCGGAGCGTTGTTCAAATAAACAATGCCCCAACCACAATCCTCACAAAATAAAATCGTCAGCGACAAATTGACACAAGATATTTTATTTTTATGGACAGGTAACAGGAGGCACGGCAAGTGGGTCGGGCACACACGGAGCAGACAATCCCACGTTTATGGCTCTGGTAGTGTTGCCGGAAGTGCCCACGGATTTGATATGCGTTATTTTCTCTCTCCAATCAGGACTCTGACAATTTGTTGGAGACGGCGCGCTAGGGTCTAGCTCGTAAAAATATATAGTGTAACCGTTGGTGGTTGTACCGAATTTAATTTCTCCAGCGCTACTACTACAAGTAACGCCCATATCTCCTGCTAATTCATTAAGATTGTCATACGCGGGACCAATATCATTTACTTTATATATCTTGTAGAGAATCGCTTCCATTCCGGAATCAGCTACTTGAAATGAGCGGCTGGATTTTTCAGTAGCTAAAGAAGCTCTCCTTTCGGTGCCTGAAAGCGTAGCGATGGAAAGAGCGGAAACGAGAGAAAAAGCCAGAATCAACAGAGCAAAAACCAGAACCGAGCCTTTGGTTTTGTCACGAGAAACATTATTGAAAAGATGCATAATTAATTGTACCCGTAAAATTATTTATCTTGCTTTGAGTATACAACTTTTTGGTAAAACAGAAAAGAGACATCTTTCAATTTATCCCACAAAACGAGTGATCACAAAAACGAACAGCAATCCTGCTATAGTTAGCCCGATTAACTTGAATGAACTCCTATGTACATCAAAAATCCCCCAAAAAACCCGAGGTAAATAATAAGAAAATGCGGCGGCAGTTGAAAAATAAGCGTTGCGGCCGCTCCCAATACCGGAGCCAAAGCGTCCAACAATAAAAATCGCTTGGCAGTTTCTATTTTGTTTTTATGATTTAATAATAAAGTCACCGTATTCATCCCATCCGTAAAGTCATGAGCTATCACCGCCAATGTGACTAACAAACCGGTGGCCTCGCTCACCTGAAAACCCAAACCGATACCAAGTCCGTCCACGAAACTATGAGTGGCTAAGGTTATGGCCGCAAATATACCCACGTGGGGGTGCTTATGCGCCGCGTACATTGCTTCTTGGGCGTGATGAATAAGGATAGTTTTTTCTATAATGTGAAAAAACATAAATCCCAGCACGAAAGCGATCGTCACTCCAAGCGGGTTAAAATCATTGATTTTAATCTCGTTGATTATTTCCGGCAAAACTTCAAAACTGAAAACTCCGAGAAGGACTCCCGCCGCAAAACTCATTATAATATGCAGTTTCTCCTTAAATCTCAAAGAGAGCAATCCTCCGAAATAAGTCGAGAAAAAAGCCGCGATGGAAAATAATATCGCCTCCATAAATTGTTTTCAAATTAACGCAAACCTGCCGCGTTTGTCAAAAGTGTAACTTCCCTTGTATTATACTCTATATATAGATAATTTTCTTGTTATCCTCCTATGTCATCTCCCATAACTTTCAATGACATCTTGAAAGCCACAACTCATCCCCTTTCCAGTGGTGACCAAAAATTACTCACTGAAGTCTATCATTTCGCGGAGAAAGCTCACCACGGACAAAAACGCAAGTCGGGCGAAGCCTACATCAGCCACTCTTTGCATGTGGCTAAAATCCTCGCGGAAATCGGCATGGATATAAAAACCCTGATGGCCGGACTTTTGCACGACGTTCCGGAAGACACGGAGGTGACGCTCGCGGAAATAGAAAAAAACTTTGGCGCGGAAGTGGCTTATCTTGTCAGCGGCATTACCAAACTCGGAAAGATCAAACTGCACGACTCCCAAAAAGAATACTACATTGATAATCTTCGTAAGATGTTTCTCGCTATGGCGCAAGACATCCGCGTTGTAATTATCAAACTGGCCGACAGATTGCACAATATGCGCACGTTGGAATATCTCCCGCCGGAAAAACAGAAGCGCATCGCGCGAGAAACTATGGAGGTGTACGCGCCCATCGCCAACCGCCTCGGCATAGGTGAAATTAAAGGCGAGCTGGAAGACATCTGTTTTATGTATATGGAGCCCAAACGTTACGCCGAAACCAAAAAGATTGAAGAAACTTATCTGCGCGAAGGCGAAGAATATATGAATCGCGTCGTAAAACTCATTCGCGAAACCCTGGGAAAAGAAAAAATCCGACTGACCGATATCAGCGGTCGCACCAAACATCCCTATCGCTTATATCAAAAACTGAAGCGCCACGAGATGAACATCAGCCGCATCTATGACCTTATCGCCATTCGTATCATTGTTCCGGAAATTTCCGACTGCTATGAGGCTCTCGGCATCATTCATCGCGAGTATCGCCCTATGGTCGGCCGCATCAAGGACTACATTTCCCTCCCCAAACCCAACGGTTACCAATCCCTTCACACAACTATTTTCGGTCCCGAAGGCCGGATTCTGGAGGTGCAAATCCGCACCCCCAAAATGCACAGTGAAGCGGAATACGGCATCGCCGCTCATTGGATGTACACGGAACAAGAACAGCCCGGGTGGCGCGGATTCTTCTTCGGAAAAAAACCGCCCGTCACGACCGCGCCCAAAGAGCTGGTCTGGGTCAATCAGTTAAAAGAGTGGCAGAAAGAAATCGGCCGCGATGACAAAGAATTTATTGAAGGCCTGCGCATTGAATTTTTCAAAAATCATATCTTTGCCTTCACGCCCAAAGGCGACATCGTGGAACTGCCGGAAGAGGCAACGCCCATAGATTTTGCTTACGCCATACACAGCGAAATCGGCGATCGCGCCACCGGCGCCAAAGCTGATGGAAAAATAGTGCCGCTTGATTATCACATAGAGAACGGGCAAGTTATTCAGATTCTGACTACCAAAGAAAAAAAGAAGCCCAGCCGCGACTGGCTGGATTTCGTGAAAACCTCATCCGCCAGATCGCATATCAAACGCGAGCTTCGCCACAACGAATTTGGGAAATAAGAAGTGATTGAGGCCGCTTTCCCCGCGCCTCAATTATTCTTTCGTCACGCGCAAAACCTCTTCCAGCGATGTGATACCCTGCACGATTTTTAAGAATCCGTCTTCCGCTATCGTAGCCATACCATTTTTCTTGGCCGTCTTTTCTATCTCTTCGGTAGTGGCCGATTGCGTGACCAATTTTCTGATTTCCGTGTCCATAGGCAATACTTCGTAAATGCCATTGCGCCCGTGATACCCCTCACCCATACATTGATCACAGCCGGTTTTTTTGTATAGAGTCACTTCTCCCCAATCTTTGGCCTTTTCCACAAACTTGCGGCTGATGGGAGTATCTTTGAGATATTGTAAAATAGTCTCCATATCGTACGATTTGCCAAGCGACTCTATTTCTTTTTTGTCCAATTTATACGGCTTGCGGCACTCAACACACAGACAACGCACCAGACGCTGGGCAATAATCACATTGACCGTGGACGCGATCAAAAACGGTTCCGCGCCCATATCCAACATTCGCGGCAATGTTGCGGAAGCGCTATTGGTATGCAAAGTGGAAAGCACCAGATGTCCCGTCATCGCCGCGTGCATAGCGATCTCCAATGTTTCCTGATCGCGAATTTCCCCCACCATAATAATATCCGGGTCTTGGCGCAAAAGAGAACGCAGTGCCGCGGCAAACGTCATACCGATCTTGGGATTGACTTGCGTTTGATTGACGCGCGGCATCCGGTACTCTACCGGGTCTTCCACCGTGCTGATATTCACTTCCGGCGTGTTCAAAATATCCATCACCGTATACAGCGTAGTCGTCTTGCCGGAACCCGTCGGGCCAGTTACCAGAATCATTCCATTGGGCTTGTTAATTTCGCGATGCACCGCTTCCAACGCCGAACCAACCAATCCCATTTTTTCCAGCGTCAAACCCTTGGAAGACTCGTCCAAAAGACGCATCACTATTTTTTCGCCGTCAAAAATCGGCAGTATGCTGACGCGAAAAGAGATATTGTATTCTTCGTTCTGAATCTTAAACCGTCCGTCCTGCGGCAAACGATGTTCGTCCAATTTGAGATTGGAAAGCACTTTGATGCGTGCCACAAGACCGGTCGCCACGTCCTTGGGCAGAGTCATCGCGTCGTGTAAAACTCCGTCGATGCGGTAACGCACGTGCACCGCTTTTTCTTCCGGTTCAATATGAATATCACTGGCGGATTCCAAAATGGCGTGTTTCAAAAGTGTATCCACGATACGGATGATCGGAAGACCGGCGGCTACTTGTTCCAGATTTTCATCATCTTCATTTTTGCCGTCTGGCTTAATATCTCCGGTCAAGATATCTCCGAATTCCGCCTTGAGACTTTTTTCATACTGGCGCAATATGCCCTGTATGTTCTCGCGCGTCGTCAGACAAGGCACGATTTTCAAACCGGTTTTCTTCTTGATAAAATCAATGGTCTGCAGATCCTCCGGATTCAGCATCGCCACCTTCAAATTCGTGCCGGTTTTTTCAAAGGCTACGATATTGTATTTCTTGGCGATAAGCTCCGGTACGATTTGCAGAATCTCAATGGGAATAGTTTCCTTGGAAAGATCAACAAACGGGATACCCAGAATATAGGCGTACACTTTTTGCAGTTCCGCCTCCTGAATAAGTTTTTTTTCCAAGAGAAGCGCTCCCAGATTTTTACCGCTCTTCGCCGCTTCTTCCGCCACCTGCTCCAGTATTTCCTTGGGAACCAGATTGGAATCCGACAAGAAAAGTTTCAGTTGATTTAATTCAATGCGCATAGTTTTTTATTTTTGTCCGTCTGTATTATACCACAAAAAAAGAGACTCATGTCTCTTTTTTGATTTTCCATTAGGTCTCTCTTGTTCAAGCGTTTACATCATTCCACCCATACCGCCCATCGGACTCGCGCCGCCCGCAGGTGTTTCTTTTTCTTCTTCTACCACGGCGGCCTCCGTCGTCAGAAGCAAAGCCGCTACTGAAACGGCGTTTTCCAGCGCCGTGCGCGTAACTTTGAGCGGATCAATAATACCGGCTTTCAGCATATCGTTCTCGTATCTGTTGTCTTTGGCATTGTAGCCGTAATTCGCCAGTTTACTTTCCATTACTTTATTCAGCGCCACGGCCGCGTCCTGCTCGCCGGCATTGAGAGCGATCTGACGCAATGGTTCATAAAGAGCCTTCAAAACTATTTCGTATCCGGCCCTGAATTCATGATCATCAGAAATTAATTTGTTTTTCGCGCTGATTGAAACCGCGGCCTTGGTAAACGCCGTACCGCCGCCGGCTATAATTCCTTCTTCAATGGCCGCCTTGGTCGCCGCGACTGCGTCTTCCATCTTATCTTTCATATACTTCAATTCCGTTTCCGTGGAAGCGCCGACACGAATCACCGCCACGCCGCCGGAAAGTTTCGCCATGCGTTTTTTCAATTTCTCGCGATCGTAATCACTATCGGATTTATCAATCAATTTTTTAATCTCCGCCACGCGCGCGTCAATGTCTTTTTTCTTGCCTTTGCCGCCGACGATGGTCGTGCCGTCTTTGGTAGAAATAACTTTCCGGGCAGTGCCCAACATTGCAAGCGTCGCGCTCTCCAGTTTCATTCCTTTGTCGGCCGAAATCACAGTAGCGCCGGTCAGAAGAGCGATATCTTCCAGCATCGCCTTGCGACTGTCGCCGAATTCCGGCGCTTTGACAGCCAGCACATTGATGACGCCGCGCAATTTGTTGACGATCAGTGTCGCCAGCGCTTCGCCGTCCACGTCTTCGGCGATAATCACCACGTCTTTCTTGCCGGTTTTTGCCAATTCATTGAGAAGCGGCACGATGTCCGCAATGGCGGAAATTTTTTTGTCTGTCATTAAAATCACCGGGTTTTCCAATTCCGCTGTTTGCTCCTCCACATCAGTCATCATATAAGGAGAGATGAACCCCTTGTCAAAGTTCATTCCCTTCACCACTTCTTTGGACAAACCCAATGTCTGTGATTGTTCCGTCGTTACCACGCCGTCCTTGCCCACGATGTCCATCACATCCGCGATCATCTCACCCATCTCGCGGGATTCGGCGGCGATAGTCGCCACCTGCGTAACCTCTTCTTTGGAAGAAATCTTTTTGGAATTCTTTTTCAAAATCTCAATCACTTCGTTTTTGGCCGCTTCCATACCGCGGCGCACGCCGATGGGATTGATGCCAGTCTCCACAAACTTCAAACCTTCGCGCACCAGAGCTTGAGCGATAACCGTCGCAGTCGTAGTACCGTCGCCCGCCACGTCATTGGTTTTTTCGGCCACTTGCTTAATCAGTTCCGCCCCGAGATTTTCAAATTTATCTTTGAGCTCAATGTCCTTGGCGATAGACACACCGTCATTGGTGATGGTCGGACCGCCATAACTCTTGCCCAAAATTACATTACGCCCTTTGGGTCCCAGCGTAACCTTGACCGCGTCCGCCACTTTATCAATACCCACCTTAACACTCTTGCGCGCTTCGGCGCCATAAAAAACTTGCTTCGCCATATTCAAATTTTATACTGCTTATTTATTACTCATTTAGCACTCTGTATTATAGATTGCCAATTCCCCGCGTGTCAAGCAAAGTAAAAGAGCCGGGACATTGTCTCGGCTCTTATTGTACCCCCCCCGTTACTACTAGCGACGGCAAGGTACAAGGTGGTTATTTAAACTCCACAAAAAGGATATTGAAACAGTGCCACTTTGGTAGGTGTCAACTCCTACCAAATACCTCTCTCCAGAACGTACCATTCCTATTTTACTGACGACAGTGGCTTCTCCTTCAAAAAATACCACTTCGTCATACGCCCGAACCTTCGAATCGACTACACTCTTCACTAGGCGACACTCCTCCCGAGCGTGAACGATTGGGTCTACCGCTCTCCTCGGGTGAGAGTCAAATGGACCTCCACCGCCAATCCCACTAGCGACCGAATAAAGCGCGCAACCCTGAAAAACTAATGACACAAGAGCGATAACTAGTACTGAAATTCTCTTCATCTGTCTTTTCATCTACACTTCTCCTTTTTTATCTAACGATTGTTTTTCCTATTTTTCCTAATGGATAATTTCCAATTATTAAGGAACCTATTGCACTGGATTTTGCAACAGCTTATTTTACACTAAAATATAGAAAAAGTCAATGGCCACATTTTACCCATAAATAGGCATTAAACTCAAATCTTAAATACAACCACATCGCCGTCTTGGACGATGTATTCTTTGCCCTCCAGACGAGAGAGCGATGCAACTCAAGATGTTATAAAAATGCCTGAAATTTGCTTTTTAAGTTTTGGCAAATCCTTTTTTGCCGTATTCCAAATTCTTTTCATAGTGATACCAAAATATTCATGAGAAATTACATTTCTCATATTAGCCATCTCTTTCCATGGTATATTCTGGTGTTTCTTTTTTATATTATCTGGAATATTTTTTGCAGCTTCTCCAATTATTTCAAAACGCCTCAATACCGCATCTTGAATTGTATTGTTTTTAATAAATTTTTCGTACGTCAAACCTTTTGTGTATTTTTCAATCAACTCAATACTTTCAAAGATATCCGCGAAAAATAATTTAGGGTCTCTTTTCATATATATTTTTTTGCTCTTTCAAAACCTGATTTTTAATAAGAGGATGGATGGCGCTATATTCCACTATATCCACACTTCTTTTTAATTTTTCCTCCAATTCCAATTTAAGCTTTATTATGTCAAAAAGCGTTTTATTTTGTGAGATCTCCAACAATAAATCAACATCACTTTTTTTTGTCATTTTACCTCTTGCGGCCGACCCAAAAACAGCTGCCTTGAGAACTCCTCGGCGCTTGAGAATCGGGACTATTTTTTTCTTGATAATTTCCGTAGTCATAAAACAAGTTTATCACAAAATAAAATGCTCAACAATCATTCGGATAAACTCAAATCTTAAATACAACCACATCGCCGTCTTGGACGATGTATTCTTTGCCTTCCAAACGAAGCAAGCCTGCGTCGCGAGCGGCGCTCCATGATTTAGCTTCCAGTAATTTTTCACAATGAATAACCTCCGCCCGAATGAATTTTTCTTGAAAATCAGTATGGATAGCCGCTCCCGCGATTGGCGCGGTAGATCCGCGAACAATCGTCCAGGCGCGTGTTTCGTCTTCGCCGGTGGTAAAATACGTGATGAGATTAAGCAGGGCGTAGGCTCTTTGCGAAAGATCGCCCAAATGCGACCGCAGTCCCATTTCAATTATTTCTTCCGCCGACATTTCCAGCAGTTCTTCTTCAATTTTGATATCCAGTTTCACGTGGGGACGGCTTTCCAGTTCAGAGCCTAAATCAGCATCGATATCCGAAACATTATACACATAAAAAAACGGCTTGGCGGTCAACAACTGCAAAGACTGCGCGATTTTTCGCTCCTCGTCTGAAAATTTCTGTATCACAGCGTGCGCCAAACTGCCTGCCTGCAACGCCGTCTCCAATTTTTCCAGCACGCTCATTTCCGCCACAGCCGATTTGGTTCCGGCGCGCGCGTCTTTGGCGGTTTTGAATTTGCGCTTGGTCAGCGTCTCCAAATCGGACAAAATAAGTTCAACATTGATAATTTCAATGTCTTCCGTCGGCGCGACGCGATTGTGAACGTGAATAATATTAGGATTTTCAAACACCCGCACCACCTCCACTATCGCGTCCACTTCGCGAATACTCCCAAGAAATTTATTGCCCAAACCTTCTCCCTCGCTCGCCCCTTTGACCAAACCGGCAATATCCACAAATTCAATGACCGCCGGAATAATTTTTTTACTTCGAGAAAGCGCGGCTAATTGCGACAGGCGAGAATCTGACACTTCCACAATCCCCACGTTGGGTTCTATGGTACAAAAAGGATAGTTGTTGATATCCACCGCTTTGCGCGTCAGCGCTTTGAACAGGGTGGACTTCCCCACGTTGGGCAAACCGACAATACCGACTCTCAGTGATGAACTCGACATGTATTTGTTGTAAATTGATAAAGCCGTAGAACTGTAGATCTCTCTGAGTAGAAATGATTTTATCGATAGTTTTCCCAATTATAGCCTTCTTAGAGCTAAATCTCAAGCCATCCAAGGCTTTTGTGGCGTCTTTGGCAAAGAGTTCTATCTCTTCGATGGTCGGCGTTGCCATTTCAAGTTTTGGCAATTGCTCACTATAGGCCTGAGCAAGACTTTTTTCCAATACAGCCATTTTTTCTTTCAGAGGTGCCAGATAGCCCTTCAACTGTTTGAGAGTAAAGACGTCTGCAGAGTAAGCCTTGGCATACTTATCCATTTGCCCATTTAGTTTTGCTATTTGTTTTTCAGCATTCTCGATATCCATAACGACTCTCTTGCTCTCATTACTTTTATGATTACCCATCCATCGCTCAACTTGAGACAGCATTAATGCTGGGGTGCTCATGATTTGCTTGAGTTTCTGCCACACAGCTTCATCGGCAATTCTGGCATTGATCCCCCCCTCATTGCAAGTACGAGGTAATGGGAAGCTATAGACTCGATCTGTGCATCGGTAATAAAGGTGTTTTCCATGTTGCGGTCCTTCCCCAGCCCTTCTTCTCCCGCAGGCGCACCAGATCTTTCCAGCGAGCAGGTAATCATTCTTCTTATTCCGTCCCATCATTGCAAAATTCTCCCTTAATCTTTGTCCTGCACGATCGAAAAGATCCTGCTTCACAATGGCTTTTACAGGAATGGACAGCCACTCACTTTCTGGCTTCATACGCTTGCTTGATTTTTTAATTTTCCTGTATTTTTCATCCTTCAATGGCTTCGCGGGAACTACGGCATAGGAAGATCCCCAATGTGCCTTGCCGATATAGGTTTGATTGCGCAAAAGAGTACTCAACGTGCTTGTATTCCATACGCCCCGCTTACTCCGGCGAGGAGGTATGCTCTGTTCTTGTAGCTTCCGTACAACAGCCCTCAGAGTTAATCCATCATTGGCAACCCATTTGAAGATCATGCCAACAACTTTCGCTTCGTTTCTATTGATCTTGTAATAGCCAAAAACATACTCACTTGTACCTCTCTTACCCATATTCGGTATATACGTGTAGCCGAATGGCGCCTCCGTTGTTAGCACATGACCCAAGTTTACTCGGTTAATCTTTCCTATGCGGAAACGCTCCGCAATTTTTGCTCTCTCATATTGAGCAAATAATCCCTTAACTCCATACAGAATCTTATCTTCTTCATTTTTGGGAGCAGAAGTAGTGACAAATATCACTTCTATACCAGCTTCACGTAACTCATCCATAACCAGCTCCTGATACGAGTATCTGCGAGCTAATCTATCCGGATCATATATCAAAACCCCTTCCCATATTTTCTTCTTCGCATCTATCCGGAGCTGATCGAGAGCTGGTCTTATAATACTGTCACCACTCCATCCATTGTCGAGATACTCATTTACGATTGTATAGGCGTGCTTATCAGCAAATTGGCGTACCTGCAAAAGCTGCGCCTCGATAGTTTCCTGTTCCTCCTGTGCGGAAGTGGAAACTCTAGCATAAACCGCTATCAGCTTGGTTTCCTTTTCAATTATGTCGCTCATAAATTTTCATTATTTTATTCATTTTTTGCTCTGTTTGCCTCATATCTGCCCGGGTGCTTGAACGGAAGCCCCTCTTGCATGCCTGCCAAATCCTCCTCTTGTATGCCAATACATAAAAGAGAAACTGGCTTGGCAACTGATACACATGATATTCCCCGCTCTTCCAGCTCGTCTAAAAACAAAGCCATGAGTGGGTACCCGCGTGCCAACCTTTCTGACGTTTGTAATAGAACCTCTTCAAAACACCCTCTGTTGGCATCCTTTCTCAGTTGATCAAGCGCCGGCCGGTTTTCGGTTCCTCCACTTATGCCTACATCGCAGTATTCCTTAAAGACCATATGTCCTTTCTCTTTCGCATGTTTTCTTATCTCATCGAGTTGTCTTGCGAGGCTTCTCTCAGCCACAACACCTGAAGATGCTACCCTCGCATAGATCGCAACGCGTTTTTGGTCTTTTTTAGTTGTCTTGGTCATAATGTTATTTATTACTTCTTAAAAAGATTATTAATTCACTGCCTCATTCCCTGTACCGCTACTTCCCCTGCTCTGCATTACGTCCTCAAAGAGGATGTCATACATGCTTTCGAGCCTTGACTCGAGATCATCTGTCTCTTCAATCCAGTGCGTGATACGCAGAGTTCCCGCCAAATACGAGTGGAATGTCAGTCTGTCCTGCACCGCTACTTCGTCTCTGCATGAGATTAGGAGTGCTGTAGGCTCACCCTCAGATTTCTTGTAGATCATATGTTTTTTCTCTCTACCTTTATAAATTTGATGTTGTTTCAGGTGTGGTTATAATTCGACCCATTAAAACCTCCTTACTAACGTTACCAAAGTACCAAAAACTTTGACGTTCCCAGTAGATTTATAGTTTTGGCGCTATATTTTCCAGTAGATTAGCCATTATTTCTTCTCCATCATATGCGGTAGCCGTTTCAAGTTCATCTAACCATTGATCTCTATCCTCATCGCTTTCAATGTTTTGAAGGATTAGTTGTGTAATAAGTTCCCGTTTTTGGTGGGATATGGCCTCAGGCCATTGTATTGTCGTGGTCATATAGATTTATATGAGTAATGGTAATTAGACCGTCTGCATAATTGATTTCGACCCTGTCCCCCACTGTAAAGCCGTACTCCTCAAGAAACCGGTTGGCAATCCGAATCATTGGCTTAGTTGCTGTAGCGCCGGGGGCATATGATACTGTTTGTTCTCTTTTCATACTTGTATATGGATGTGACACATGCCTCGACCGAGCATGCCGGAGCTCGTTGTCACTGATTAGTGAGCTCCTAATACCCATAAAGTGGTATAGCCAGAAGAAAATGGCTAAATTAAGGCAATATGTTGATTGGGGGGTATACTCATACCTCCTCCTTTAGAGATGATGGGGTAGTGGTAGGGTTATCGCTCGCGTGGCGGATATAAAATGGATTTTGATCTCTTTTCACTTCGGAAATCAATGCCGGTAAAAATATTTTTCGCAATTTTTTTGAAAATTGACCTTGAGGCAAGCAGTTAACTTGAAATGCTGGAGGAAGAAGCAGATTAAGACAAAAATAGCGCTATAAAGCGCTTTTTTATTGTGTTTCCATTAAAATACCGAAAATTGACTGATTTTCGAAGAAGTTTTTGGTACTTTGATAATCTTCAGTAGGAATCAAAATTGCAGTGTGATTTTGGTTCCTACCTTTCAATAAAATGTGGGGTGAGCGACCGAACGCTAATAAAGCTCGGTACGTTGCAAAGGTAGCAATGCCGATGCGGAGTTACTGGCAGGGTGTGGAGGCAATCGTTAATCCGCCTGCTGGACGCCATTAAAATAACGACTCCTCCTGATGCTCTCTAGACAGCAATCTAGGGCCCAATACGAGCTAGTGACCTGATATCTATGTTACAGGTCTCATCAGACCCCTAGCCCGTATTAGGAAAATCAGAGAAGAGATGTAAACGTGTACGTTGTCCTACTGATGGGCGTACATATGACATACCAAAACGGTACGGCAATCGAAAGCTAGTGGAAATAGTCTATGGGCGAGTCGCCGAAAATCCTGTGAGATCCAGGTACCGATAGTCAGTCAGACGTGTATTCCGAGAAACAACGGAATCAAATACACAGGACCATAATGACGTACCAATCGGACGGCATACTCCCCCCTCTTGCCCAATTGAGCTAAATTCGGAAAAAAGAATACAGGAAATAACAAACAAAAGAAGGCTAATAATAGCAGAAAATCATAAGAGATCTACAACAGCAGGCAACAGAAGCAGGAGCAACAATAGACTATCAGTAGCCCGGTTTAGTTACTTTGATGGCGAATCGTACCTGCAGGCACAAAGAAGCTTCCATGCCGGGCAATCCAGAACTTTCCTCCCCATCATGGAAAAACCGCCATGAATAATAACTACAAAATCACATTTGTATGAACACTGAATTATTTGTTGAAAATTGCTACACGTTGACTCCAAAGGATCTCCTACTGGGGCTTGGAACGCGTGCGGATATAAACTTTTGGGCAGAAGATCCGGATGATAAGTCAGATTGGTGCATTAGCGTGTCTGGGAATGAGCCTCAGAAGATAGCCCTAGAGTGGAGGGATATTACCTATGGCGCGCGAGCCTATTTTCGATGTATGTGTGATTATCGAGCTACTAAACTCTATTTGCCGCTAAATGGTCACGAATTCAAGTGCAGACGCTGTCATGGGCTCCAGTATCAATTAACCACCTACAACCGCCATTCGGTAGCGGGTAAGGTGTTATACCGGTTAAATCGACTACAAAAACTAAGTGATAGCCGGGCAAGCATGGGTAGAATTCTCTATAATGGTAACTACACCAAAAAGTTTGAACGATTCCTTAGTTTATGTGACCGCGCTGGCTATGATAGTATCGTAAAGGGTGCAATGGATCTAAAAGACTTGATCAAAGGGTAAGTATTTACACGAAGCCAGAATATTCTTGTTTCTCTGTGTACAGAGATTACTCACGCTATTGAGAGACACTGGCATCAACGTTTGAAAAAAATTACTCTGTCTATTGGAAAAAATTTCGGGCTCCCCTATCAACCATCCCTACACAGACGGGAATACGATAATAAAGTTATCGTCTTTGTCCACACCCATCTTAAAGCCTTTATCAAGCCGATGATTGATTCCCAAATACGTGAGCATTCGAAAAAAAGAAGCCATATCTTTCAAGGTACGTTCCATAAAAGTAGCGATGTCTTCTGATTGATTTTTATCATGAATAATTTTTGCCTTGTGCGTGGTGCTTAGCTCAGGATTGAAATGAATGCCGCTTCCGACTGACTGACCATGATGAACTGGCTTATCCCGAAGCTCTACAATACGGGTAACCCACTCCATATTGGCTTCCAAGAAAGAAACCATTGCCTCAATTTCAGGCGAAGGAGTACCGATGTTCTTCAGGGCATTCAGAATTTTTATACCGCTTCTCTTCCTCCCAGTTGCTCTATCAGTGTCCGAATGCCAGCCGTGGAATGGTACATCAACGAGGATACCGAGGCCTCCAGCAAAAGTGTCCAGTGCCGATTTTAGCTGAACCAAATAGGCGTCCCACTCAGCTTCGAGCTCAATAGATTCGATAGAAGCAATATAGCTTGTGGTCCCTGACTCGGCATTAGCTTTTCCGAGACGTTCCATCTCCGTAACCTCATCACGCCGATAACAGCGCAAGTGTTTGTTAGCTTTCATTAGGCTACGCAAGGCATTCACTTGCCTCTGCATAAACTTTCCCTGCCCCTCTTGATCAGATAGAGCAGTGTCCAGAAAGTTCATAGTTAGAAAGTTTTGAAGCACTCTCTGATTTAGGTGGCTATCTAAATCATCAGTCGTTTTGAGAACTTCTACTACTGAGGGACGATCAACCTTTGAGAGATAGGCACCGCAATGACCACATTGAAATTTTCGAGCCTCCTCGGCAATTTGATTGTCTTTTTTACATCGAGGGCATTTTCTCGTTTCCATTTTTCCCATACAGCAATTTTTATACTTTTCCCCGTTTCCACATGGACAGGGATTGTTTCGATCAGCTCCGGATCCCATGATTTTTTTTAAATTAATTTCAGTAATGAATACTCCGCGCAGCAAGCTGGCGAGGTATCTCTGACAACCTTGTCTTTGATACCGCGGCAAGCCACGGGGTAGACCCCTAAGAGAGCCCAAAATGACCATCCAAACCATGGTTCTTTAAAAATTGATTCCAAGCTTCAAGAACTTTTACACTTAAAACTCTAGGGTGCACAGTCTTCGTTTGTTTCTCTACTCTCGTTGTGCTGCTATCTTCCTCTAACAAAAAGTATCCTTCCTCATCAATACCAAGAACTAAATCACCACATGAAACCGCGGGACTGGGTTCTGACCCGCCCTCATCAACCCACGTAAGAACAAGGTTAGGAAAAACTATTTGCTTATGGTTAGCCTTTAAATGCTTGATGCCTGTTACAACTGACTGAAGAAGCTTCATATAAATATTACCTTCAATAAAGGCATCCATCTCTTTCTTACTCACACCAAGCGAGTCATCATATACAATCCAATCCTTAAGGTGGTAGGCATCTTGAAGAAAATACCGGTAAAAATCCCACACGTCATCTTTGGTAGACTCAGGATAACCTGGTGGGGGTATTCTTTTGAAACTCCGGACTACTTGCTCGACCTTCTCAAGGTATCTTGACATAGCATTATATTAAGCTGAGTTTTAACTTGCCAGCATACGCTATGTGTTAAATATTTACTGGCACTGAGAATCACATGCTGTCCCATCTTTATCTGCATCTCGAGCGGAACACCCACAAGACTTTAGCTGATACTGAGCCTCATCACATGAGCTCATTTGGGCGCAGGTCTTCTTACAGTTACAGCCATATGAAAGGGAAGAGCTTGGCGTTCTTTCTGGCTCCACTTCTGTGACTGCAGTAACAGCAGCGGCGCTTGGTGTACTTGTGTTTTGGGCGGATTGTGAGGTGTTTCCATTACAGACATCTCCCCAGAGACCTCTCTTGTTGTCTCTTGCGCTTGTTTCGGCTTCTTTATATTCAGCTTGGTATTTATATGGGAGGTTGTATGTATACTCATGAGCATATCCTTCCTCAATCATCATTTTATTGTACGAGGTACCATCTTCAAGAAACACATAGCGAAGAAGTCTTTGATATTTATCTCTCTCCCCTTGAGACGGATCCGCTTCAATCTTCACTATCTTCCCATTCAATGTTGCTTTCGCCTTGTCAGAAGCCTCCTTGCCAAAACATTGCACCGGCTTACGTGGATCGACAGTTTCAGGCGTATCAATGCCAATGAGTCTCAATGTCTCTGCCTTGCCGTTTATATTCAGCACGATGGTATCGCCATCAACTGCTCTGACGACCTCAAAGGTTTCCTCTGCTTTCTTTTCTTCTTCCGGTACCAATGTAGCCTGCTGAACATCCGTATTAGCCGGTAAGAGATTTTCACTGTTCCTCTCTGCTATCGCTTCTTCCTGGTTTGCCTCCGGTTTTTTTGATTCAATTATTTGGGCTGCCAATCTGGCGGCTTCCGCTTGCCGAGCTACTTCATTTTTATCAGATGTAATGCCAAAAAGGACGAAGAGAATAAATGTCGAAATGCCAAAAACAAGACCAATTCTCCCCCTCGTGGCCCAACTTTTCAATACACGAGAGAAAAAAGTTGGCTTAATTACGCCAACTACCAAGCAAATAAATGAAATTAGAATAAGAATTGTATAGATGTCTTCCATAATACAAGTATACTCCACAACTACGATTTCTCAATCCTGCGGCAATATCAAGCTCAGTGAAGCTATCTCTCTGTATATTCACCTATGGCAGTCGCCTTCTTTATCGTGATGTTTTCTAGACAAGGCCCATTTGTATAATAAACACAGTCATCGCCTTCCTTTTTGCCCTCTATCTTAAAGATGGAATTTCTGTTACTTTCCACGAATTGAGCAAATTCTTCCATACACTGATCATGATCTATATCGTCAATGCCTGCCCAAAACCAGGGATGCTCTTGAAAGCTCTCTAGAACCTTCCCTTGCTTGATATCATAATAGTTCAGCCGTATGTCCCCTGAAGTCGAAGAAAACTTGATGACTCCATACCGTATAACAGAGTCATATTTCCCCTGCAAACTGGTACCCATACCTGGGCAACTACCACTTTTAGCGGCGCTAGAATCACTGAAATAGTACTTTTGAGGAAGGTTACTCTTTGATTGTTCTGATGTGCTTGTATTAATGGGTGGTATCCCACAATTATTCCTTTCTCTGAGCGTATCCCGGACAGCCATCATTTCTTCCGTGCTTGCTCTGGGGTACTTTTCAGTATATCTAATCACCCATTGACCTATTGAACCAAGATATTCTTTATACGTCTTAAAGTCACTTGGGCACTCAAATCCAAAGGATTGGTCAAAAGTACTCTGGGGTTCTTCTTTTGGTGGCGGACTGATTACTTGTGGTTCGTTATGCGAACTCTTATAAGCAAAAACGCCACCGGCAAGGAGGAGAATAATCAGGATGTAGATATACAGTAATCTGGATTTCATTTGTATATTTGGTAGCATTCCTGCTTGTCTACTTCCATCTGTTTCTTATCTGCTTCTATCTTTGGAGCTGTTAGGGAATTGACTTGATCTAGCGATAATCCATTATGTTGCATATCATACCAGCCGAACTCTTTCGATGTTTTCACTTTTCTATCAAACTCTCCTTTAGCTGTATCCAAACACTGTAGCAACTCATTTCTCTGTTGTTCAATTGCTTGTAATTTTTTATCCTCTATCGCCTTCTGTCTTTGTTCGTCTATGGCTGAGGAAATATATTTATACCCGATGAAAAGCACGGATACGACAGCTAACAACAATATGGCCGTTTTCCTGCTTATACTGTTATTTACAGAAATTTTGTCCGCCTGTTTTTCGTCTTGCATATTGTTTTGATGATTTTAATATCCAAACAAACCAAGAAACCACGACCAGAAGCCATTTTTTGCGGAAACTGGCGTATTCGAAACCTCACTGACCGTAAGATTGCTTATTTGTGATTTTGCAGTGACATCAGTTGAAAAATTATTTACTTGCGATGGGAAAGTTACATCCTGAAGCTTTGGGAAAGTTACATCCTGAAGCTTTGTATCAGGTGTTTTGAGATTAGGAGATTCTGTAGTTTTAAGATCGGCTGTCTGTGAAGATGTAGTCTTTGATGCTGGAGTAACCGGTAATGCGACACACATTGTCTTTTCCTTATTCCACTTATAGTCACTTACACAATCACACGTAACTCGGGCCCAATTCTTGGACTTGGTATATATGGTCCGATCCCATATGCTATTTTCTCCATACCTATCTTTACAGATTTGATCTTGTGATCTTTTTGGTGATATTACAACACATCGATCTCGACTTGAATTCCATTCATAACCACTGGCACAATCATTGGTCAGTTTATTATCAGTGTTGAGCCTTCCACTCGGAGTCTGGGCTACGCATCTGGAATAATAAGGATCCCAAACATCGCCCTTGGCACAAGTGCCACAGTCAGGTTCACCTTTTGTATTGTACTTTAAAAAGTGCGAGTCCTGCCCAAATTCCTTGTTACATCCTGCCTCCGGCGTTAGGCATTGGCCATTCGATGCTCTGTAATAACCAGATGAGCATGATGCACGGCACCCATCTTTTATGCTCTGAGCAAGATCCAATTGAACAAATCGTAAACAAGTTGCATATCCGTACGAATCCATACTGCTGGTACAATATTGTTCACTCCCACTGCAAGAATTGAATAGCAAAAGACCGTAAGTTGCTATCAGATTGTTACGGGTTTCTTGGTTATTCCATTCTTGGGAAGGAGTCATCTGTACCTGTAATGGAGTGTTCAAATGAGGGGTTATAAAAGCAGAAACTTGTGGAGTAAAAGTAATCAAACTCGCCACACCCATCAAAGTGATAACAATAATTATTATTATTTTCATAAAATATTTCAATCGATATATATCTTTTGCAAATTTTCAAAATCATTAGAATCTTCATCATAAGTATTATTCTCTATTCTTTTTCCAGAATAGGAGCCCCTGTCATTTATTTTATCTCCATTTATATCGCATCTCAGAGATGTAGGTATTATGTCTGTCCTTGGATTTTCAGTTTTTTCCTGTTCTTTTAATTTTGATACTGCAAAAGCTCTGCCTCTTGATGCATCCGGATTTTCTTTATCAATCGTTAAGATTCTATCAAAAATTTCAATTGCTTCTTGATATTTTTTAGAAACACAAAAACATTGTCCTTTATCGAGCAATACAAATATTAGATGTTGCTTGTTTTTATCTTGTCCGCTTGGTTTCATTTTTTAATCTTGAAATTTAAATTTTGAATACAAAAAGCCCACCACATGAGTAGAGGCCGAAGCCCCTCATACCGGTTTCCCGATATGGCCAGTTAGACACCCCACATGATGGGTTCTTTATGTCTAACTGGACTTTTCACCATGCCACCGGTAGAAAACCGGGGTTTAGGCTACTTTTCGCTCAATTGTAGCGTGCTCATACACATACACATAATAGCAAAATCTCTGGAAATGAAAAAGTCCTCCTCCAGTTATGAAGCTGGGGGCTGTTTACGCGCGATTGTCTGCCAGTTTGGAGCCGGCAATGTTATCCGAAACTCGAAAGGAATCACCCTACTACTGTTGTTGTAAGAAGGTCTTGTTGCGTCTTGATTGTACCGACTTTGAGAGGCATAATACATTAATGAAAATCAGAAATTGAAAATTTTTTACTTACCTCCCAAACCTTCTCTGCCTTTCCGTGTAGTCGGCTATCGCTTCGCAGAAAGCCGCTTCGTCAAAATCCGGAAAATATTTATCGGAAAAATAAAGTTGCGTGTTGGCGATATCCCACATCATAAAACCGGCGGATAAATGCGGTTCGCCGCCCGTGCGAATCAATAAATCTACCGGCGGCAATTCTCGCGTCATCAAACTATTTTTAATCATTTCATTAGTCACTTTCTCACCTTCCTTAAGCAGACGCGCGACTTTTTCAAAAGCTAGACGCATCTCGTCATCGCCGCTGTACGCCAAGAAAAAATTCAAAAAATATTTACCGTAATTTTTGGTCGCTTCAATGCCCTCGCACATAATTTTCTTGAGAGAATCCGGAAACTGCTCCTCCCAATGTCCGATAAAACGGATCCGCGCTTCGTCTTGATGGATTTCCTCGCTCGCAATGAGTTTCTTGAAATAAGTTTCGTAAATGCGAAGCAAAGCTCGACGTTCCATCAAGGGACGCTTGGAGAGATTTTCCAATGACGATCCCCAAAAAGACATTTCTTTAATGCCAAGTTTTTTGGCTTCCCGTATCAGTTTCTCCGTGTTTTGGGCACCGGCTTCGTGTCCCTCCCAAGACTGCAGGCCACGTTCGACCGCCCAGCGTCGATTGCCGTCAGGAATGATGACTACATGTTTCGGTAACGATTGAGATTCTTCAAAAGTCATAATATTCGTATATTTGTACCGGATTGGCAATTTATAGCGGTATTAGTATTCACGATTCATCATATACTCCGCCACAGAAGAAAGAAAATTGTACGCCCGCGCGTCCATTTTGTCACGCGCTCTCTCAAGCGAGTGTGTGCCTTCTTCTATGTATTGCTCCGCCAGTTGTTTGGCGCCGCTTCTTGCGCCCGTTATTTCAATCAGTTCGCGAAACTCTTTGATCTCTTTTTCAGCAAGCTTATCTTTCAGAGCCAGAATTTCCCTAATCCGTTTCTTTTGCTCTTTGGTCCCGTCGCGCAGGGCTCTGGAAACCAGCAGCGTGATCTTGCCTTCTTGAATATCCGAGCCGGTCGGTTTTCCCAAACGCTTGGCATTGCCGAAAATACCTAAAATATCGTCTTGTATCTGAAAAGCGATGCCCAGCGGGATAGCATAAGCCGAAAATTCTTTAAGCAACTCTGCCGACGCTCCGGCCAATAGCGCGCCCAAATGAAGCGGCCCCTCCACGGTATATTTGGCAGTCTTGTTTTTATACATTGAAAGAATTTCTCGCTCACTCGCTTTGCCTTGATATTCAATGTATATGTCTCGCGCTTGACCGATGACCGTGAAAGAGACAATGTTCTGCAACTTGGAGAGCGCCGCGAATTTCATCTCCGGCGCGAAATCCGAACGAAAAATAACGTCGTTCCCAAAAGCGCCCAGCATATCGCCGACAATAATCGCCATAGCGTTGCCAAAGTGTTCTGTGTCTTTTTTGGGAAAAAACGTCTGGCCGACATTCGCGTAGTGCCGGTGCAACGTCGTAACTCCATGACGCATATCGTCCCGATCAATAATGTCGTCGTGCGCCAAAAGAAACGTATGAATCAGTTCAATGCTCACGGACGCCTCCAGTATTTTCTCCGTATCCGCGCCGCCGCTGGCCAGATAACCGTAATACATAAAAGCCGCCCGCAGACGTTTTCCGCCAGACAAAACCAGCTTGCGCGAGTGCCGAATCGCATCAGCCACCAACGCGTCTTCTTTGTCGGCTTCAGCAATCACTTTGTCAAAATACGCCCCGATTTTCGGGTCCAAACGCGCCTTAAAAGCCTTCAGTTCATCTTCAATCAGCATAAGACAACCTGCCAAAATACTTATAACACACCTAAAAGTATATCAAATGCGACCTGTCAAGACAAACTAGAATTGCAAAAGGCGGAGATAATGAGTATAAAGTTCGTACGTCGCGCGCAAGTCTCGCGCGTTGTAGCGCGCGATGTCGGTGGAACGACCGCCGTCAAAAAGAGCTTTCACGTCATCGCCGTCCACGCCCTGCGCTTTGGGGCTTTCAATGCCGAAAGCGCGGCACCAAAGATGCAAACTTCCTTTTTTGCGCATCGCGCCATAAAACGTCAGTTGATCCAAAAGGTCAACGTGCCTGGCGTGCCCGGGCTGGTAATTGAGATAGCGGTTGGCCAGCAAATTTTTACTCGGACGAATTCCGTGAATCGCCGAACGCACCATCAGAAACGGCACGTCAAACGCACGGCCGTTGAACGTTACGAATGTTTCATATTTTTCCACTACCTCCCAAAATTTTTGCAGCATTTCTTTTTCCGTCATCACTTCAAATTTACAGCCGTTTTCTTCAAAACTTTCGTCTTTCTTTTTCGGAGAAGATTGAAAATACACCGCCCCTTTCTCCCGCTCGCCGTCATAAATGCCGATAGCCACAATCTGTCCCGTGAGCGGTGAAAATCCCAGTCCGTTTTTCATATCCGCCAGCGCGGCCGCATAATCCTCGCCGCTCTCGGATTCTTTTTTTATCCAACGCGTCAGCACGTCCTGCGTCGTCTCGTCCAAAGCGTCAAAATCTTCTCCCACGGTTTCAATATCAAAAATAAGAGTAGACATAATAGTTTATAGTTTGTGATTTGTAGTTTGTAGTTTGCGGTTAACGGTAAATTCAGTTTAACACAAAATAATTCCGCTAACTATTCCCCGGCTTCCCGATATTCGCCACTACATAAACCATTGCTATAGCAACATATTGGTATAACAAGGAAATTTTAAATTTTTTTGTATGTATAAAGTAAAAGGCTCGTCCTCCACACCTCTGTATCAGAAGTGTTTCGGACGAGCCCCCATTACGTCAAGGCTCCAGATTCATCCTGAATTCTATGCCCCAAGGCATGAAGCCCTTTTTCGCGTACCACGCGAACAGATTCGAACGATCAAAACGTACCGTAGAAATTAGTTTGTAGCAATTCTCCGCGCGCGCTTCATCGATAACCCTATCAACAAAAGACCCGCCAATTCCCATTTCACGATATCCGGGCGCGACGGATACGTCTTCCAGTAAAGCAAAGGGAGACTTGTGCAAACCATTGCGCGCGACAACAATAAATGAGCGCGCAACTTCTTCGTTGTTTTCCCGAGTCCGAGCAAAGAACTTAGTCTCTTTTGCTGGGACACTTATTGCCTCTATGATCATTTGTCTTCCCCTTGCCTCTATGATCATTTGTCTTCCCTCCTGTTATATCCCTTCCGTAAGGGATCAAATATTTTTGCCTAACAACCTAGACGATACCGGTTTACGAGGTTATGCAACTTCATTATGTACTCGAGATCAGTACTGGGTGATTCAATAATCATCCCTTGGCCATTACTATCTCGGACGGCTTGAACAATATTTTTAACATGTTCTTCTAGTAGCATATTTTCCCGACATTCTACCAAAATCGTGATGTTGGGGGCAATTTTTGCGACCGCTAGAAGCTCCTCAGTGCCACCACATTCAACTCCTACAGCAAGAATGCAGTTTTTGTTGAAATTCCAGCGGCGAGACACGCATAATGCTAGATATTGGTAAAAGGGGACATGACATTGCCCGCTTGGATTACACCACCCCATAATACCGCTTAACCTACTCACCTCATCATAGTCATCAGAGATCTTGATTAGATCGCTAAACCAACGAACAATCTCAATATCTTGAAATTCATTCCCGTCTGATCTGGAAGTACGACAAGGTATAACAACACCTTTGTTAACTCGCCCGAGAAAATGTTGAACCGGCGCAAAACCAGGATACGGATTCAAGGTAACTGCATCCGCCCCAAAGTGTTCGGATGTTGCCTCCTTTACCTCATTACCCGTAGGATAATGGGCGATACCACCACCATCAAGGATCACTAACAGGTATGGATCAATACCATGAACGTGCTGTACGATATTGCGCAATGCGCTTATACTGGCGTTCCCATTACCAAAAAACACAGGGATTTCGTAAGCACATACTAAGTGATGCGTTGCATCTACAATACGTCGTGCGGTGTCCGAATTTAGGCTATCAATCTTAATACTAACAAACTTTCCCCTTTCCCATTGCTTTAGCAATCTACTGTAAAAAGACGGCCAAGCAACTGTAGCATTTTCCATCTCGCACCTTCCTTTCTTTTTGAGGATTATTATTATTCAATTGTTAGCGAACTAAACTGAGCCAGCCTTTGGCTGGTTTAGTAGGATAAGATATAAAAAAGATTTTGTCAAAGCAAAAAATCGTAGCCCCAAGGGGAATCGGACCCCTGTTTTCAGGATGAGAACCTGATGTCCTAGCCGCTAGACGATGAGGCCAATTTGCAGGGACGGTAGGAATCGAACCTACGCTGAAGGTTTTGGAGACCTTTGTACTACCATTATACGACGCCCCCCTCTGATTTTATACCTGCCTTGTATTATAACAAACGTTGCGCAAAAAAGAGAATCCCAAAAAATAAAATACCTCCAGCGAGCTGACAAGGTATTTTTATTTTCGCTACACAAATCATTTGCTTTCGGTGTGGCCGGTATTTTTCCTGCAAAATCGACAATACTTGCTAAGCGCGAGTTTTTCTTTCACCTTTTTCTTGTTGCGCTTAGTGTAATGAGTGATGCGATTGCACACAGAACACTTGAGTTTCACTAAAGTATCTTTGACTTGTCCCATAGTTCTCAATAATTCGTTATTTACAACCTTTTCACTCTACGCGAAAATATCATTTCCGTCAACCGCGCGAATTTCTTAGAAAGAAAAGGCGGGCTTAATCTTGATCTCTTCTCCGCTACTCAAAAAAAGTCAGGATCCTTGCGGCACTGTTCTGCCACAAGGAGCCGGCGATGGCGCTTCTAAAGAAAATCACGAAACGGCGGGTACCCTCACCTCGACCGTCCAGCATCCGGTGCGATGATCGGGGAAGGACGAAATTACTGTCGCCCCCTTTGGCTCTATGACTAAGGGATTGCGCCAGCCGACACCGTTTTCGCCAATACCCGGTACAACGGTAACCGTCCTGCCATCTCTTGTCATTCTGGTCTTGGGTTTTTTCCACGTGTCCAAGGAATTTTTCCCCAGCCAGTCGAAAGAGATGGTTACCACCTCATCGGTCTCATTTTCTGACATCGCATCCTCCTTTTCTTTTCGTACTTGCGAGTGAACTGTGAGTACAAACGAGATGATGCATTTTATGCATTAAACATAGAATATTACATCTATCTATCCTGTCAAGCTAAAATTACATCAAACCTATGCCCAAAAACCCACAAAAAGTCCGTATTTTGTCCGAAAGTCTAATTTTGGAGTGTCTTTATGGCTTCGCTCGAACCTATTTTATTAAAAATTCTTGAATGGGGAAAGCGCCACCACCGCCTCGCTCAAAGCCTCGGTAGGGCTTCTAATTCTGACACTGTATCTATCTATTCTTTCAAAGAATAAATCAGAACACGTACTGGAGATGGATTAAAGCCAGAACATGGATTGAATTTTTGAGGACAATTTGATAATACCGTGATCAAATCACGTTCAGCGCGCAACTCAACATAATCACCCGGCTTTGAAAGCCCTTCACAAATTGTCAGCTCACCATTGGGCCCAACGGAAACATTCATAAAGAAATTTACATTGGAAACAATATCTCTAGCACCTAAATTATATTTTTTAAGAGCAGCAAGAAAATTTTCTCGACAAGCGGGTGCGGCTTCCCCATAACGAACCATATTAACTTCCTTGCTACAACAACCATAGATTGTATCATGTAATCCACACGTATCATCCGTAATTGTGGCAAGATGGTCAGCCGCTTCAGACCACAGAATACTTCCCTTATTAAGATATATGTTCCCCGCGATTTTTATTGTATTAGCGGCATTGTAGCGATTTTTTGGGTTGTGTGCATCATAACAGAGAAAATCAACAGCCTGCTGACCATCGAGATCGATGATCCTTAGATACTGGCCTTTTGCGATTAGACCACCCCAGTACCCACCAGGAATTATTGTAGTGTCTAACCTTATGGTTGCGTGATCAAGTTGATTTTTCATATTTTGTTAAACTTAAAATGATTAACAGCTTACTCACGACACCAATGCAAAAATCTCTTCTCTGCTTCAAGGAAAAGTAAGTTGAGCAGATAACCTACTATACCTGTCATAAGGATAGTCGCGTACATTGCCGGAATTTCGTAGGTTATTTGCGAATCAATAATTTTTCGCCCCAAGCCCGAAGTTGTGCCGATAAACATTTCAGTCACAACGATAATGACGAGCGACAAACTGATTGCACTCCGTAAGCCGATGAATGTTTGTGGCAAGCTCTCCCAAAACAATATCCAGCGAAAAATTTGTACTTTTGTCGCTCCCATTATCTGCGCCGCCAATATTCTTGATTTTTTGGCATGCATAACACCATAAGCAGTATTGAAAATAATAATGAGCATTGCCGCGAAAGCGGCGACAGCAATTTTTGATTTATCAGTTATACCAAAAACGAGAAGGAAAAGTGGAAAAAGGGCTGTGGCCGGAGTGGAACGAAAAAAATCAATGATAAATTCTACACTCCGATAAATTTTTTCTGACCCGCCAAGAAATAAACCGAGAGGTAAACCAATTGCTAACGCGATAAAAAAGGACAAAACCACTCTTTCAAGTGTGAAAATGAGGTCGCCCAGAATTGCACCACTTCCAATCAGTTCTACGAGTTTTTTAATAACGGTAAACGGATCAGGTAGAAAAAATTTATCAACAAGTTGGAGCTGTGAGGCCACATCCCAAATTAAAATCAAGAGTATTGGCCCAATGATAGTATATTTCCTCATAAGTTTGTGACTTTTTGAAAAGCAGAAAGCACCTTGTCTTTCACTTGGTGAAATTGCTCTGCTTTAAGCGATTGTACTGTTCTTGGATATGACAAAGGGTTTTCTATAACTTCCAGTACTTTGGTTGGTCGTTGTGAGAACACTACAATTTTTTCAGCAAGATGAACTGCCTCCTCAATGTTATGAGTAATCAATAAAATTGTCGGCGTGTATTTCAGATAATATTTCTGGAGGTGCTCTCGCAATCGCAAGTTATTTTCGTAATCAAGCGCAGAAAATGGTTCGTCAATGAATAAAACTTTTGGACTCGTAACGAGGGCGCGCATAAACGCCAAAATCTGCTGTTGCCCTCCGCTCAATTCGTATGGATAGTTCTCCCAATCAAATTTGAATTCAAAAAGTTTTTGCAATTCCTCAACTTTTTTCTTTATCTCTTGCTTACTCTTTTTTTGTATTTCTAGTGGCAAAGCGACATTTTCAAAATTTGTGCGCCATGGGAGCAACGACTCGCGATAATTTTGAAAGATATAACTAAATCCAAAGTGATTAAAATTTTCAATCTCAAATTGACCGCCATCTTTGGTGGTGATACCAGAAAGAATGTTTAGCAAAGTTGATTTTCCGGAGCCGTTCGGTCCGAAAATCGCCGTTATTTTTCCCTGCTCAACATCAATACTGAAGTCTCGGAAGACTTCGGTATTGTTAAACGATTTCTTAAGATTTTGAACAGAGATAAAAGCATTCATTTAGTTTAAGGTTGGAGAATACAAAAGATGTTTGAAATCCATTTGCTTATCCACGATTTTGTACGTCGAAAATATATCGTAGAATTTCTGAATCATCGCGATATCATCATTGGTTATCTCGTCATACATTTTGAATTTATGAATTGACGCCTGAGCAATCAACGCATCATCAAGTGGCGTATACCCCTTTAAATACTGCCGAGCTTGATCTGGATTTTCTCTGATTTCTTTAATAGCACGAGCAAAAACCCTTAACACCTTTTCTGTTGTGTGAGGATTTTTCATAGCAAAATCTACTCGCACTGCACCAGCCCCAGGGAAGAATGGGTTAGCAATTGTCGTTGCAGCGGCTGCTCGTAGGATTTCCTTTCCGATGCCCTTGGCCCTAAGTGTCGTGGACATTGGTTCAAGAGCGAGGAGGGCGTCAATTTCTCCAGAAGCAAGCGCAGTAACTTGGAGTGACGGCGCTAGTTCTACTAAAACTACATCTTTATTGGCTACCAAATTATTCTTTGCCAAAATATGAGTTGAGATTGTTCGCCATTGGATACCAGGTAGAATACCAAGCTTCTTTCCTTTCAATTCTTGAATTGAAGTAATGTGACTGTCTGCTTTAACGAACACTGAATCCACGGGTGTCTTCTCATCATCTCCTGAGGCAACATAAATCTTGACCTTGTCAGGGTTTTTGAAATCAGCAACGCCAGTAATCCCCATCGCGCCACTTGGCGAAGTGAAATCAACTTGACCAGACATTATCGCGTCAATAAGTTGATTGGGAGCTTCAAATTTTACAAGCTCTACATCAAGTCCATCGTCTTTGAAATACCCTTTCTCTAAAGCAAGGTAAAGCGGTAGGCCATCAGTGATTGGCAAGTTCGCAATTTTAACTTTAGTTGTTTCTAATTTTGCCTCTTGCTTATTTGAAGCAAAATACCAAATTCCACCAACAACCAAGACAGCAATAATGAAACTAACTAATGTTTTGTTATTCATAATGGTTTAGTTAAAAAGTTTATATACGACTATACGGTCATAATATTAAACTTTTTAACTTTTCACAAGCCACTGTACTCGTTCAGCACATTTGAGACTTTTTAGCGATTAACTTGTTACAAAAAGACGGTAAACGCGAAAAGTGTCAGAGTTATTGCGTTTAATTACATCTTCGTTATCGGAAAGTCTAATTTTGGAGCCGTTGATCGGGATTGAACCGATGACCTCGTCCTTACCAAGGACGTGCTCTACCAACTGAGCTACAACGGCCTGTTTTTTTCAAGCACTTTGTTAGACTACCAAGAAATAAAACTGATGACAAGGAAAGCGAAAAGATATTTATTCCACTTGCCATGACATAGAAGCCAAGCGCCCAAGTTAGTTTTTATCCAAACACCAAAATTCTGCCGGTTTAAACCGGCAGAATTTTGCATTTCTTAAGTTCAAAGTACCCGGCACTGACCTACTCTTGCCACTGAAGGCTACCATCGGAGCTGAAGTGCTTAACTGCTGTGTTCGGGATGGGAACAGGTGTTTCCACTTCGCTAGAAGCACCGGATACTTTGCCCTTAAAAAAATAAAATTAAAAAACACTATCAAATAAGTATGTATCTCGTATGGACAAGCGCTCTTCACTGTTAACCGTCGTCGATACGCCGAAGCTTCGAGCGTAGGCGATAACCGCCTTCACTTTTCTGCTTCGTCGTGTCAATGAAAAAAAGAAAGTTGAATAAATTTATTAGTACTACTTGGCTTAATCCCTCTCGAGACTTCCACCTGTAGCCTATCAACCTAGTCATCTTCTAGGAAATCTTCTATGGACGAATCCGTAAACGTTGCCTTATCTTGAGCTTGGCTTCCCGCTTAGATGCTTTCAGCGGTTATCCTACCCGAACATAGCTACTCTGCGGTGCTCCTGGCGGAACAGCAGATACACCAGAGGTTCGTTCCTTCCGGTCCTCTCGTACTAGGAAAGAGTTCTCTCAAGCAACACACGCCTACAGCAGATAGGAAACCAACCTGTCTCACGCATGTTACCACTTGTTGCCAAGTGCATTGGACTATAGCTTCACCCTTCAACAAATTCAAGGGTTGCTGACATTTAGTCTCTACGGGCTTCTCCAAATGATTCTGGAAAATTCCCTCGGTATTATCGCGACACACTTTGATATATGCCGGACTCCACCGAATTCAGTCAGCTTGTTACTTTCTTCCATCGTAAAAAGAAAGAAAGTACCGCCGTGATGCGATTGATTCTTATCATTGTTTCAAAGACGAAAAACCCATTGTAGATGTCATACTCTTCCTCGGGTTCAAACTGTTCAAAAGATGATTCTTAAATCTCAAATCATACGTCTTTGATCTCTCTTCTGAACGGTTTGAACCCAGCTCGCGTACCGCTTTAATTGGCGAACAGCCAAACCCTTGGGAGCTTCTTCACCCCCAGGATGCGATGAGCCGACATCGAGGTGCCAAACCTTGCCGTCGATATGGACTCTTGGGCAAGATCAGCCTGTTATCCCCAGGGTAACTTTTATCTGATGATCTTCCACACTCCTACGAGTGATGGTCGGTTCACTAAATTCTACTTTCGTAACTGATTAACTGATCGGTCTCTCAGTAAAGCTCTCTTATGCTTTTGCGCTATCGGCCCGATTTCCATCCGGACCTAGAGAACCTTAGTAAACGCCTCCGTTGCATTTTAGGAGGCGACCGCCCCAGTCAAACTACCCACCAGGCACTGTTCCCGCACCGGATAACGGCGCAAGGTTAGAACTAAAATCTCTGCAGGGTGGTATTCCACTTGTCGACTCCATCTCGCCCGAAAGCAAGATTTCATAGTCTTCCACCTATTCTCGGCAGCACAAACTTTAATTCAATACCAAGCTATAGTAAAGCTCCATGGGGTCTTTTCGTCTAGCTGTAGGTCGACGGCATCTTTACCGTCATTGCAATTTCACCGGGATGTTCGTTGAGACAGTTTTCAAGTCGTTACACCTTTCATGCGGGACAGAACTTACCTGTCAAGGAATTTCGCTCTTTCATGTTAGCTCTCTGTCGCCAGAGAGAACGGACCATATTTTTCCGCCGATTGGCGGACTTAGCGTTTGGTCTCTGAGGATTCTAAAAACCGCGATGTCCTCCATGGTTTTTAATCTTTCCTGCTGATTGTCTGGTTTCTTATTTTGAAAATAAGATACACTGATTGGTTTTTTACTTGGCATATTTTGTTCTATGGAACAATTTTACCATAGTACCATCAGATACTCCAGAGTTTCCAGCAAATGGCTAAGTATTTAGGGACCTATCAAATAATTTTGATAGAAGCAATTACTTTTCCTTGTCTGTCTTTGATCTGTTCTGTTTATCATTTCCTATAATC
>JAHFON010000025.1 GCA_023261695.1 Candidatus Moraniibacteriota bacterium | reverse complement strand
GGTTTCGAGCGACACTGTAAAGATACACACATAAAAATCGCGTGGCCAGAAGCTTGGTCCTCGTCGTTCAACGGATAGGATACCTCCCTCCGAAGGAGGTGACTGTGGTTCAATTCCACACGAGGACACTATAAAAAAACAGAGCGTACCGCGAGATGTTGCCGCGGTACGCCCATTGTTGTTGTAACCTTATAGATAGAAGGGGTCCTCCTGTTGCCCGGCACATCCCGCACGGACAAAATTAGCTATCTTTCTCTGATCTTCGCCAGTGACCCCCTGTAACTCTCCGGCGCCTCCTTTTTCGAAACACCCATTGCACAGATATGTCCTGTAAATGGGAACTTCCTTCTGTTTGTGACACGCGCCACAGATAATAATGTGTGTTTTTAGCTTGCCAGAAGGAACATACACTGGTAGCTTCGTATCAATAACGCGGCGACTGGTCTCTTTTTTTGATACCGGTACCAATGATGACATATCCCTTCCCTTCCTTTCTTTTCTCTTGTTAAACAACAAAAAGTACTCCGCCACCAACGCGCCCCTTCTGTCTCAACTTATACCGCCCAAACCTTCATTTGTCAATAATGCGAGTTAGTAAGTATACTGAACGTATGCTTACTTTTGATACTCCGCTTTCGGCTATTCCGTCCATCAAGAAACCAATGCTCGGCAAATTGGCGTGCTTGGAAATTTTGACCGTGCATGATTTGCTCTATCATTTTCCGCATCGCTACGAAGACTATTCTCAAATCCGTCCCATAAACTCCCTCGCGCCCGATGAAAAATGTACCGTTCTAGGCACGGTCGTGAAAATAGAAGCGGGCCGCACTTGGAAGAAAAAAATGTTGCTCACCGAGGCCATGGTAGAAGACGCAAGCGGCCGCTTGCGTTTAATCTGGTTTAATCAGCGTTTTATTTCTCAAACGTTAAAGTCCGGAATGCTCATTCGCGTCAGCGGCAAGGTTACCAAGGATCAAAAAGGTTTATTGATGTCTAATCCCGCTTTTGAAAAATCCGCGCGCGACGCCACGCACACGGGAAGGCTGGTTCCCGTTTACCCGGAAACGACCGGCCTCACTTCCAAATTTTTCCGCTGGCAAATAACGAATGTTTTCCAAAAAGTTAAAGAATTCCCGGATCCAATTCCGGAAGAAATTTTGGAGCGTCTGCATCTGCCTTCGCTGAAACAAGCGCTCGGGTACATTCATTTTCCCAAGAATGAAAAATTCTCCCTCTTGGCGCGCAAGCGTTTCGCGTTTGATGAAATGTTCCTGGTGCAATTGAAAGCTTTGCAGGTTAAAGCGCTTTTCAAAACCGCCAAAGGAGAGCCTATTCTTTTTGATCAAGACGCGCTGAAAAATTTTCTCTCGACGCTTCCCTTCACGCTCACAAACGCTCAACGCAAAGCCGGTTTTGAAATATTGAAAGATATGGAAAAAATGCAGCCGATGAATCGCTTATTAAACGGGGATGTCGGAAGCGGTAAAACCATCGTAGCGGCGCTGGCCGCTTATGCCGCAGCCGAACGCGGATTGCAAACAGCTATTCTGGCA
This sequence comes from Candidatus Moraniibacteriota bacterium, assembly GCA_023261695.1. Taxonomy (GTDB): domain Bacteria; phylum Patescibacteriota; class Minisyncoccia; order Moranbacterales; family UBA1568; genus UBA1568. The sequence goes on along the minus strand of JAHFON010000025.1, from coordinate 10,547 downwards.
CCCACGGAGGTCCTCGCGCGCCAGCATTTTGAAAATCTCTCTAAACTTTTCCCGCAAACCGGACACACGCTCGCTCTTTTGACCGGCAGTTATCGCGTCTTGGATAACAAGACGGTAACGCGCCCGACGCTCCTCAAAGCCATCACGGCCGGCATACCGAAAATCATTATCGGCACGCACGCGCTTCTGGAAAACGATATAACCTTTGACAATCTGGCCCTTGTCGTCGTGGATGAACAGCACCGCTTCGGCGTCGCGCAAAGAGCCAAACTGCAAGAAGTCAGCTTGAAAAGTAAAGACAACATTCCCAAAGCAGTGCCGCACTTTCTGACGATGACCGCCACTCCCATTCCGCGCACGCTCACTCTCGCGTTTTTCGGTAACTTGGATTTATCACTCTTGGACGAAATGCCTAAAAACCGCAAACCGATTATCACAAAAATCGTCTCCACCGATCAAGAACGGGAAACAATATATAGCTTCGTGAGAAATGAAATTGCCAAAGGACGCCAGACATTTATCATTTTCCCATTAGTAGAAGAATCTCTGGCGCTCAAAGACGTGAAAGCGGCTATAACCGAACATAAACGCTTGGAAGAAAAAAATTTTTCCGATCTGCGGATCGGACTGCTTCACGGAAAAATGAAGCCAAAGGAAAAAGAAGAAATGATGGCGGAATTCAAAAATAAAAAATACGACATCTTGGTCGCCACCGCCGTCGTGGAAGTCGGCATTGACGTGCCCAACGCGAGTATCATTATCATAGAAGAAGCCGAGCGTTTCGGACTTGCCCAACTCCACCAATTCCGCGGTCGCGTGGGACGCGCCGCGCATCAGTCATATTGTTTTTTATTACCCGGCAAACCGTCCCATATAACCAACGAGAGATTACGAACGCTAGCCGAAACCAACAACGGATTTAAGATCGCCGAAGCGGATCTCGCGTTGCGAGGTCCGGGAGCATTTTTGGGCACGCGCCAGTCCGGATTGCCGGATATCGCGATGGAAAATCTGCTCAATATAAAACTTATTACTATCGCGCGGGACGAGGCGAAACTTTTGTTGGCTCTGGATTATAAATTAACCAAACATCCCCTGCTAAAGTCCGCCCTCCAAAAATTTGAGGAGCAAATTCATTTTGAGTAAATGGTAAAGGGGAGGTCGCTGTGCTCAACAACTCTCCCCTTTTAGTTTCCCAAAACTCTTCTAACACTTTCGATTGTCAGGCTCGCAATCACAATGACATTCCTCCAGTTCCAGTAAGTCAGTCGAAGAAAAAAACCCTCCTCCGTTGGATCCGCCAGACCAAAATCTGTAAATCCGATGGTAAGGTATGCCCTCCCTGAACACCCTTACATACCTGATTTCGGCCTTAACTTCAGCCAACATTTCCAATCACCCCCTCTCTATAAGGAAAGGACACTCCTCCTCATGATCACGTAGATCTTTAGGAGTTTCAAAATCATGACCACACCCTGGACAACTAATCGCTTCTTCGCCCATTGATTACCTCACACCTCACTCGTCAAAAGGTTAAAGAACTTCTTCTGCGCCTAAATATAAAAAACCATAAGCGAAAACTCGTTGAGCCTCACTTAATTCACCGCTCTTTAGTCTAAAGTATACCACAAGCGCAATAGTCACTTATCCACCGTGGGGTTTACGCATTTTTTCCGTCACCCAAAATTCACCGAAGTATTTGCCGAACAGAAGGCGCGTCTGCGAATCCACCGCCGGCAAAGCTGACAGAAAGCCCACAAGCGGCATAAGCAACCACTGAAAAAACATCAGAAAATACCGCGACCAATGATAGCGCTTGGGGCGCGGCGGAAGCGAGAACAGCGACATCGGGATAGAAATAAACATCCCCAACATACCGATATTCATCAGCGTTCTGGTCACAAAAGGCAAATTATGCGCCAGCACGCTCTCACGAAACACCTCTCCGCCAAAAACCAGCGGCAACCAACCCAAAAACGTCAGAATAAAAGAAGTAGTCGCCCAAGAATAGTGCCCCTCCAGCATTTCAAAAGTTATCCGCAGTTTGGTTTTCAGCGCAATCAGTTTGTCGGGCCAGATTGCCCGCATCGCCACCGGAAAATTTTCAATGCCGTAAGCCCAGCGGCGTTTCTGTTTATACTGATTTTTGAGCGTCTTCCAATAAGTCTCCGCAAGTACCGCGTCCAGCGAAATCGGCAGATGAATCGTCTGCACGCGATAGTCGCCATGAAAATACGCCAGGCATTTCCAATAAATCACCGAATCTTCACTGATCATATTCACCGGCCAAAAACCAACTTTCACCAGCGTATCAAACGCTTCAGAATGCGAGGAAAACGTAACCATCCTTTGGCGCGTGCTCTGATACAAGTGCCAAAATGACGATCCGGTCACCACCAGACGCACGAAAGCATTGGTATCCCAGATGTTATTGTGATACATCGGCAATGGCTGGTAGGCGCGTTGCAAACGCTTTGGATCAATTATGTAATGATAGGTCAACGCCGCGAAATACTCCGGATGCGCCACGCTGTCGCAATCAAAATTGGAAAATATGACCCGCGTATAATCAATGCCGCGCGCGTCTAGATATTTCATAAGCTCGCGCGCCGCGAATCCGGCGTTGGACGCTTTGCATTTCATTTCCCCTTCTGCCACGATATGTGTCGTCACCAGAAAATCGCGAAACACCCCTTCAAATTTTTTCTTGAGATACTCCACTTTCGGCAGGCGTGTCTCGGGACTCTCGCGCTCTTCCGTGGCCAAAAGAACGATCATTTGCTCTTTGGGAAAATTACTGCCGACAAGCGACAAGATGGCCGTCTCAATAATTTCCGGCGGCTCACCGGCCGTCGGCAAAAGCACGACGTGCAGAACGTCGCGCCAATCCCAAATTTGTTCCTGTATTGAAATCAATCGCAATGTTTCGGCTAAAATTTTTTTCGTGCGCCTGATTTCTTTTTTTACAATGTGCCGTTCTCTGAAATGCCAAAGCGGCATCTCGCGTAAACCGTCTTTCAGATGTCCGATACGTTTTCGCAATATGTCGCCATACTCATTGGGATGCGAGATATTCTGACAACGTTCCCACCAATTGATGCGTTTATGCTCCACGACATCGCGCTGTCCGACAAACGCGAAAAGAGAAATATAAAGCGCTTTGTGAATCCAATAAATGTCAAAAATAATGACAAAAACCGCGGCCCACACCGGAGCGAGAAAAGAAAAAACCACTATGCCTAAAAGCGTCGTCCATACAAGCAGGCCCGGCACCGTTTCAAACGCGCGCTGAACGCGACGCTCTTTGGCGATCTTGGTTTTAGGATCGGGGAAATGAAAGTTGGAATCCATATATTGGAAATATTACCGATTACAAGCCAAAAAGTCAAAAGCGTGTATAGCTATTTTGAAAAAATTAAGCCAATAAGCTTGGCTGGTAAATACCACCTAAATGTGAAGACATATATGAGGTAGAGAGGTTTCATTTTAAAAAAACCAACAAACTATTCAGAAATGGTTTTACAAATCATTCCCTGAATAAGATAAATTAAAACTTTTGTTGATGAGGGGAAAATCTGGCACCACATTTCCTTTGCCCACATGGCCTACTAATGGCCAATTGATAAAAGATGGATCGCGTACATCTACTCTATTCACACATCCCTCTGAATCCGTAGCCACAAAATAAACAATATCACCGCGCCATCCTTCCGTTATTCCAATGGCACAACTGTCATTTCTCAAATTGGGCATTTTATCAGATTTTAATTTTCCATCCGCAGGAATATTAAGAAAAGCTTGTTCCAAAATTGCCATAGAGGAGTAAACCTCTTTAATACGCACAGACCAGCGCGCTTGCACGTCCCCCTCATTTTCTAAAGCAATATCAAATTTAATTTTGTCGTAAGCCGCATACGGATATTCTACGCGAGCATCGTGCGCAATACCCACCGCCCTACCGGCTACGCCAATCGCCCCATGATCAACGGCGATTTGGCGGTCAAGTTTTCCGGTACCCGCAAGCCGATTGTGGAGAGAACTGCTACTTTCAGCAATTTCAATCACTTCATTAAAATCTTGGCGCAATTTTTTTAACACTTTCAATAATTCTGTCTTTGCTTCATTAGTAATGTTTCGCGTCACTCCCCCAATGGTGTTTACTCCGCGTAAAAATCTGCTTCCCGTCAACCGTTCATTCCATTGCATAATAATTTCCCGCAAACGAGTGCCACTGGCGCCGCCGAAATTATAGCCGGTGTCCAGCATAATAAATCCAATATCATTGAAATGGTTGGCCAATCGTTCCAGCTCTGAAAAAATCGCTCTAATATATTTGACTCTTTCTGAAATTGAAATATCGGACAAATTTTCTATTGCCTGACAAAAGGCAAGCGAGTGAGTGAACGACGTATCGCCCGATATTCTTTCGGATAATTTAATCTTGCTTTCTATCGGCAAAACCTCAAAAAGTTTTTCTATGCCCTTGTGGGTGTACCCCAGCTTCGGTTCAAGTAACATAATTTCTTCCCCGGCTACGCTAAATCGGAAGTGCCCAGGTTCAATAATGCCCGCGTGCACCGGACCAACCGGAATTTCATAAATACCCTCTCCCTCGACTTGCTGAAATTTATACTCTCCGCGCGCTTCCATAGGTCGTTCCTGCCAGCTGAAATCTTTTCGAAGAGGTAAAATCTTATCTGGCCAATTTTCATGAAGCAATATCTGCCGTGGGTGAGGATGACCAACGGGATTCAGTCCAAAAAAACTTTTTATTTTTCTTTCATACCCGGAAGCTTCGTGAATATCTTTGGTGATGGAAGGAAATTCATCATGATTTTTTAAAGTAATATAGGGAGCAAGAAAAATATTTTCTTCTGGTACACCAAAAACATAATAGATTTTAAAATCACCGTTGCGATTTCTTTCATCAGTAGCTGTGATCGTTTTGAGCTGTAGCTTTTTTCCAAAATAAAGTTCTCTGCAAATTTCTATGATATTGCCGCTGGGAATGTTATAGACAATAACATTACCTTCTTTCTTGGTTTCAAATTTATCAGCAATATATCTTTCCATAATTCCGTCTTGTTTCATAGTAGTTAGTAACTTATGGCAGCGGAACGCAGTAATAACTGAATAGCCGTTGGTATATAAAAGCTTAAAAGTATTAAAAATGTAGCAAGCAGAATAATGGGAAATGTTATCCATAAACCATCTTCGCCATTGGTAACGGGTTTTTCGTTTTCTCCAAACATCATAGAAGAAATATGCCGTAAAAATCCGACGAATACCAAAGCTAGCAAAGACAGAGCAAGAATCACCGCGACTGGATGCGCTTGAATACCCGCCGCTAAAATTGAAAATTCTGTGATAAAAATTCCAAACGGCGGGATACCGGTAATGACTAAAAATCCAATGATAAACAAAATGCTAGTTATAGGCAAAACCGATAACAAACCCTTTATATTTTTAATTTTAGTGGAACTGTATTTCAAAAAAATATTACCGGCCGAAAAAAACATAATTGATTTTGCCAAAGAGTGATAAATCATATGTAGCAGAGCGGCAAAAGTTCCTGCCCCACCAAATCCAAATCCCAATGACATAATTCCGGCATGCTCAATACTGGAATAAGCCAACATTCTTTTATAATTTTTTTGACCAAAAATACTAAAAGCCGCCACCGCGATAGACAATAGACCAAAAAATATAAGCAGATCTCCTGAAAATTCTTGGCCAATGGCTATATCAACTACTGCCTTAAATCTTAAAATTGCCAAAAAAGCGACATTCAACAATACACCTGAAAGTAAACTACTGATGGGCGTTGGCGCCTTACTGTAAGCGTCAGGACGCCATGTGTGCATAGGTACGAGGCCAACTTTCGTGCCAAAACCGATGAGAACAAAAACAAAGGCTGTTTTGGCTATGAACGGATCAAGCGCTGAAGCGTTAAGTAGTAACGTTTGCCAGCTTATAATCCCCGTGAATTCGCTGTGTACCGTTGGGTATAAAAAAAGAAATGTGCCGAAAAATCCTAAAAGTAAACCAACCGAATTGATTATTAAATATTTCCAGGCCGCCTCTATTGCCGACGGCTTGTTATAAAAACTGATGAGAAAGGCGGTGGAAAGCGTTGTTGCCTCAATGGCAATCCACATAAAAATCGGACTCGTGGTCATAATGGCAAAAAACATTGCCAGAATAAATAAATGCAAGAGAATAAAATATTGGCGCACGCGACTTATACCGACGATTTTTTTCTCCATTTCAATTTTCAGATAACCAACGGAATACCAAGAAGCCATCATGCCAACGACAGCCAAAATCATCATTAAAATAGCACCGAGCGCGTCGACAGCAAGATAGCCGTTTAAACTATACGTTCCATTTTGTATGACTGATAAAACTACAGCAAAAGTTCCCAGGAGTTCAAAAAAAGACGCGCATATTGCAATGGCACCTAAGGTACGCAAATTCTTCTTGGCCAAGAAAGAGGCGATAAAAGCACTAATGGGTATAGCGACGATTAAAAACAGATTCATAATATTATTCTTCTTTTAAGTGTCGCATCGCGCTGGCATCGAGCGAACCGAAATGCCGATAAATCATCGACGCGAAAACGGTCGCGATGATAATCCAAATCAAAATATTAAACAATATCCCCAATTGAGAACCAGCGGTAGTTTCCAATCTTGCTATATACACGAAAGAAACTATGGCATTTTCCAAAGATAAGATACCAATCATTTGGGATAACACTCCTTTGCGGTTAACAATCAAAAAAATAGAAATAAACATCATTCCCATGGCCAAGAGCAAAGCGTTTCCATCGTCAGGAGCAAGACTTGTTAATGGTTGAAAAAAATAAGAGTAGGAAAAAGCCGTTAATAATGCCAAGATTATCAAGGTTGTTGGGCCATTCAAATAGGTACTGGCAGAAAATTGCAATCGGTGTTTTTTGATAAGTCCAAAAAAGAAATACGGGGCGATAACAACCTTAACTAAAAAAGTTATTATAGTTACAACCAGAAGTAACAATGACGCCTCTCTAAGGGAGGAATAGAATAAAGCGATAGATATAATCAAAGCCTGCGCCGCGTAAAGAAATATCGCCGTGAAATTTTTCCTGGTGAGATGCATAAAAATAACCGAGATAAATAGCAATGTTTCAATAAAAAATAAAAATTGTGAGGCGATGGAGATCATAATTCTAAATAATCAAACTAATGGCAATCATACTTAAGATAAACGAAGTGAACAACAAGTCCGGGAGACGAAAAAAACGAAATTTAGCTATGCTGGATTCAAGTACGGCGACGAATAAACAGAGTATCAATATTTTTATCAAAAATACAGCCAGCGCGAATAAAATGTCAATCAAATTCGTCGACAATGATATGCCCCACGGAAAAAATAAGTTTGCCCCTAACGCCAGAAAGATGAGAAATTTATTGGCCGCCGCCCATTCAATCAATGCCAGTCTTTTCCCTGAATACTCTAAAATCATAGCTTCGTGAATCATGGTCAATTCAAGATGGGTCGCCGGATTGTCAAAAGGGAAACGAGCGGTTTCGGCAAGCAGAGCAATAATAAACGCGCCAAAAGCTAAAAATATCGGAGAGAGAGAAAGCAGGGGCAACGAAGAAACGGTACCTGCGATCACAAATAAATTCGTGGAATGCCCCGAGAACGCCAAGGCGAGCAAAGAAAACATTAGACCGCCTTCAGTTAAAGCCGCTACGGTCATTTCCCGACTTGAACCAAACCCGCCAAAAGCGCTTCCTACATCCATACCAGCTAGAGCCAAAAAGAAAGTTCCAAAAGCAATTAAATAGATCATAACAAGCAAGTCGCTTAATAAATTCTCTGAAAAAACCGCCGTAAAAATAGGAATACTTGCACCTAAAATCACGGTAACAGAAAAAATCAGGTAGGGCGCGAACTTGAAAATCCAGGAAGCGTCTTCGCTTATTACCTCGTCTTTATGCAATATCTTCCACAAATCCCTATACGGCTGAAATATACTGGCGCCAATTCTGTTTTGAAACTTCGCTTTTATTTTTCTAACAATACCAATAGAGAGCGGCGAGAGAGCTGGCACAATCACTAATTGCATTGTCCAAAGAATAAGTGACATAAGTTATTAAATATTCACTATTAATAATAGGGCCATAAGTATTATCAATATATACAGGATGTACATATTGACGTTACCGCTTTGAATTCTTTTTACTTGCTCGGATACTTTGATGATAAAGAGATAGATCGGCTGATAAAAATGACTCTGATAAATATCATGAACGCCAAGTTCCACTGTCTCGGTTTTCTGAAAATAACGCATGTCCTCATCCCGATATTCAACGCTCACTTGTTTTGTCGGCATCAGTACTCCGCGAAAAATAGAAATGACGGCACGAGCAAACCCGGTAGAGGTAATCTCCATTCTTGAATCAAGCGCCGTTCCGCAATCCCAAGTCGCGCCAATTTTAATTTTTTTATTTCGGGTGATGAAAGATACGATAAAAAAAGTAAACGCGAGCGCGACAAGGATACTTATCAAGATAAGCGGCATTGAAACGGAAGCGAAATTATTTCGTAACCCGACCGTCAGAGCCGTTGAGTAAAATGCCGGTTGGGAAGAATGGAAGATGCACAAGTCGTTCACCACGCCTGATAATATATTCGCGGTGGGGCCAGCGGAAAATCCAATAATCAACGTGAGGGCCGCCAAAGCCGCCATGCTGATACGAGGCGTGATGCCAGACTCTGTAGCGTGGCATACTTCCTCGTTCCGCGGTCTCGCCAGAAATACCGCTCCAAACGCTTTCACAAAACACATTGCCGCCAGTCCTCCAGTAAACGCGAGCGATCCCGCCGCCAGCACAAACACCCAGCGCACAGAAACATCCAAGGCGCCAACACCTGCGAAAAGAGATTGAAAAGTGAGCCATTCGCTGAAAAACCCGTTGAACGGAGGCAGGGCGGAAATTGCCATGGAACCGATCAGAAAGAAAAATGCTGTTTGCGGCATATATTTTATCAAACCACCGTATTCTTCCATGTTTCTGGTGTGCGTTGCGGAAATAACGGAGCCGGCCCCCATAAATAACAATGATTTGAATATCGCGTGATTCAGCGTATGGAAAAGCGCCGCAACCAATCCGAGAATGGCCAGCGGCATCATATTCAGCGACCAAAACACGAGCGACCCGCCGAGACCCATCAAAATAATCCCGATATTTTCAATGCTGTGATAGGCTAAAAGTTTTTTAATATCGTGTTCGGTCAGAGCGTATAAAACTCCCAAAAGAGAGGAGGTGGCGCCGAAAATTAAAATGACCACTCCCCACCATAAGGGCGCGTCCGGCATAACATCCATAAATATCCGGATGAACATATAAATGCCGGTTTTAATCATCACGCCCGACATCAATGCGGAAACGTAGGACGGGGCGGCGGGATGAGCGCTGGGCAACCAGATATGGAAAGGAATAATGCCGGCTTTGGTTCCGAATCCGATAAACGCCAGAATGAAAATGATATTTTTAACGAGCGGGGTGGCTACTCCGATATTTTCTTTTATCGCGCCGAAATCTAAAAACCCGGTAGCGCGATACAAAAGCAAAAAAGCCAGTGCAATAAACGCCGTTCCCAGATGCGTCATAATGAAATAAAGCGACCCCGCTTTCACATTGTCTTTTTCTTTGTTTTCAAAAATAACCAGAAAATACGAAGACAAAGACATTATTTCCCAAACAATAAGAAAGAAAAGAACATTGGACGCGCTGACCACCATCACCATCCCGACCAGAAAAATATTATAAAAAAATCCAAGCGCGCCAATATTGTAATGCCGGTAATACTGTTTGATATAACTCAAAGCGTAAACAGAAGTAAAAAAAGCAATGAGCGAAATGACGAAAATAAAAAAAGCGGATAATTTATCTACGTTAAACGATAACGATACAAGAGGCAGAGACGAAGCAATGCTAAAAGAAAATACGGGACCGGAGATCAGTACCGGAAGCGATGCGGTCAATGCGGCAATTGCCCCGAAAATGGCAAAGAAATTTCCCCACCAGTTTGCCACTTGGTCATTTCTTCTCAAAACCAAGGAACCAAACGCTCCAAGTAACCATAAAATAAGCGCGAAAAAGAAAACATTTGAAGATGTCAATAGATTAAACATATTTATTTAGGCATTCTTATTTTTAGGCCGCGCATCAAGTACCCCCAGAATTTGAAGCAGATGACACAGTATTACTTTTGGAGACGGCGGGTCGCCGGGGATCTGAAAATCTACCGGGATGACATTATTTACTCCATCCAAAACCGCATACGAACCTCTAAAAATCCCTCCGTCTATGGCGTCATCGCCTAGCGCCACCACAATTTTCGGATCAGGCATGGCTTCATATGTTTTTATTAGGGCTTCTTTCATATTGCGGGAAACCGGACCGGTAACCATCAACATATCCGCGTGCCTCGGAGAAGCTACAAAGTGAATGCCAAATCGTTCAATGTCGTAATAAGCGTTGTTAAGCGAG
>JAHFON010000001.1 GCA_023261695.1 Candidatus Moraniibacteriota bacterium | reverse complement strand
GAAGAAAATATTTTTATAGATATAAATAACTACAGGAAAGAACGGGAGAATATTATTGTGGAGCTCGCCAAGGCTGCCGCGCGAAAAGTTTTATTGACTAAAGAGGAGGTTAAATTGCCGGCAATGAATGCCTATGAGCGTCGCTTAATTCATATGGAATTATCCACTCGTCCGGACGTGAAAAGTGAAAGTATGGGCGAAGGGAGGGATCGGTACGTGATCGTGAAGCCGTTATAGCGTAAGCGAGTAGAGTTTGCTGTCTAGGCGGTTGATGAAAATCAACCTATTTTTTTGAATTTCCAAATGATCGGCGCTGATGGTCGATCCGGTTAGCAGAGAATCGAAATATCTTACGGAGAGCAAACTGCCTTGAGAGGTAACGCCCAAAATATAAATCTGATAAATGTCATCGGGCGCATTGAATGACTTTTTCAGATAATCATCCGGGAAAGTGGTTTGAGAAATAGCCGTTGGGTCACTCGGCGCGGCGCAGTAAACGTAAAGTTCAGCGAAGGTACATTTGGCCGGCAGAGTTTTTAAATCGATCTTCGCCAAATAAGAATTATTATTATCAATAACTGATAACTGGCCGCCAGACAATTTTATTCCATTGAGACCGGCGGTGCCCCATTTTATGGAAAGGTTATTTTCATCCCGCGCTACTATCTTGAATAGCTTGGTTTTTAGATTGTAAGACCAAAGTGAGCTGGCATATTCGGAAGAGGGGCGCTCTTTAAAGTAGATAAGTTCGGGCAAGGCCCAATCCAGATCCAAATCTTTTTGCGCCAAGCGTAGAATCTCCGCCGATTTTTGGTTGGCGGGAGTGTAGAAATAAATCCGACTGGTCGGGCCGCTGTCTTTTAAGTAAATCAAGCGGTTGCTGGATTTCGGATCCCAAGCGGCGGCTACCGTTCCTTGTGGCAATGATTGCCAGGTTTTGTTGACGAGATTGTGGAGTGCAAAAGTCGGAGCTTGCGGATAGCCAAATTCAACAAGGATAGAAGATCCGTCGTTGGAAGCTTTTACCGAACTGATTAAACCCATCGCCTTTGATTCCAGATGTTGAACTTGGCCGGAAGAGTCAATTTTGGAGATTTGCCCGTCGTGCGCCAGATAATAGATGTCGCCGGTATTCTTATTGACCCAATAATCGAAAATTTGATCTTCAGAAAGTTTTTTAGGTACCGGAAAAATGGCTGTCGCTGACTGATTTATCGCGGTTTTTTGATTTATGGTTTTTCCGAAAAAATACCGCCAGCCCAAATAACCGAGCGTTCCGATTATCGCCACCACGCCTATGATTAAAATTATTTTGCTGATTTTCTTCATATCATTAAACGTTACTCGAACTCTTTGGAGGCCGCATCGGCTGTGTTGGCATTGCTGACCGCCTGCTGATAAGTGTCTTGATGTTTTTTTAGGTTTATCAGAGCTCTACAAGCCGTCAAATTGTTATCTATGGTTACGCCCACACAGCCATTAGCGGCTGCCGATTGTACCCTGTCGTATTCTGAAGCAAGCTGGACGCCGCTGTAGCCAAAAGTGTAGCCGGAAGGAGTAGGAGTCGTCCGCGAAAGACCCTTTGAGTACTGGTCCCAGGTAGTCTGCGCAAGGTCGAGGTACGTTTTGTGTACATCACGACTCGTATCAAAATATTGGGCGTTCGCGTCTGACAATCTCCTTTTGTCCTCGATGCTCAATTTATCAAAATTCGGATAAGTCCTCACATCTGGTGAATCGCCGCCGACCAGGTAGCCGCTTTCGTTTTTTATCTGCGCAATTATGTCGGTTCGATTAGCTGACGCCTTATCAAAAACATCGACGGCTGGTTCGATTTTTTCATGTGCTAAATTAATTGCCTGTTGAGCTACCACATCAGCTAGGCCCTCTAGGCCGCCACCGGTCGTTTGTACTTGCGGCAGGTTTGGTTTTTGCAATTTAACTAATTCCGGATTGATGGTGCTTAAAATCAAGAAGGCACCGAGTAGCAAAGCCAAGCCCCAAATCGCGTTTTTGATGCGATCGTTGGCGTCATCAATTTTGGAAGGATTGCCGGCGGAAACAATTCTTTCAATAGCGGCAAAGACGATAATCAGCATCGCGATCAGCCCGCCGGCCGCCAAGCCAAACTTGTAAACTCCAAGGATATACTGAACGGGATCGGTCACCTGCTTGCCGACACCAGGAATTTCCACTACTAAATTAGTGCAACCAGGCGCGTTGGCTGGGCATTGATTTGCCTGTGCGAGTGCTAGATTAAAACTTAAAAACGAAAAAGTAAAAACCGCCATCACTATCAATTTCCAATTTTTGTTATTCATTTTTAGATTTTACTTTTGAAATTGAATCGAGGCTCCGGCAACCTCCAGCGGTTTCAGCAAGTTCTGCACATTCAGACGCAAATCAATATTAGCGCCGCTCGGAACGCCGGCCAGCTTGGCCACATCCGGATTTTGACCACTAGCCTCAACGCTATTACTGTTTACGGTCCAGGTGAACTTGGCTTGCGTCGGAGAGCTTAAATTGAAGAAGTAAAGAAGCGCTTTGAAGATATCCGGCCCGCCGGTAATGACCACCTCCGGCCTGGCGAGCGGAATAATGACTCGCTTATCTAAAGATTTGCCCCGATAGGTCAGAGAAATGTCCGCTGTCTGATCCCCCTTTGCCCCATCGGCAGTAAAAGAAATTACTTTTAAGTCCCGGCCCGATTTATAAAAAATTCCATTAATGTCCCAGCGAATCGTATTAACAGAGAGATCCGCGAGATGGTCGCCGTCGATCAGTTCCATAGCCACTTCTATGGTTGAGCCGCCAATCGGCAATATTTTTCCCTGATAATCCGCCGGAACGTAGTTGCCGGATTTCCAAGTAACCATGAATTCGGGCGCTTGTTGAGCGCCAGCCACTAGGGCATAGCCAATAGCGAATAGTGAAACTAAAGCAATTTTTATTTTAAAATTTTTCATTTTATCGCTGTTTGTGCGAGCGCTCCTTTCGGTGTTTTTATATTCAGACCTTTTTGCGCGACTTTCGCTACCGCGCTTTTCGGGTGGTTTTCCAAATAGGCTAAAGCAATAAAACCGGCAGTATAAGCAGGCAAGACGCTTAATCCGGGAATGGTCTTGATGGCGGAGCTGATCAGGCCGTAGGTCAGCTTCATTCCTTTCATA
>JAHFON010000024.1 GCA_023261695.1 Candidatus Moraniibacteriota bacterium | reverse complement strand
AAATACAACTTTGCCAGAGGAAAGGTGATAATATAACAAAAATAGTTTCTTGTAAAAGCAAAACCCCTCCGCGGCAACGTGGCACCGGAGGGGGAAGGTATGTCCGAAGAAAAAACCAAGGATCAAGTTAACGCCTAACTCCTCTTAGAGGGATCGTGCGCGGATCGCGTTTTATAGATCCTGTCGGGGGGGTTGGCGTGTACCCAGCCCTTGATATCACTGGGAGTATTTTGTAGCTCCTTCAATAATACAATGAGAGGAAAACTCCTCTCCATAGATCCAGAGCGTGGGGTACCCACTATCGCCTCACCAAAGCCACTACACCGACCACCAGAAAACATCGGCGTAGTCACTCTGATGAAAAAAGGCTCCGCGCCTCGTAGATCTATTCCAGAATTTTTGCCCTGTAGAAAACGCCGGAACTCACACTCCTCTGAGCCGGACAGGTTGGCCACGAAGAGGCTGAAAACGTGGCGCGTCTCATATTTCCGCGAGTCCAATATACGGATGATGGGGACGATAAAACTTCCGTTTTCCAGAATACTTCTTTTTGCGTCACCGTCACCATCCGCCCTCACACCATTCTCTCCCACTCCTGCGACACAAAAATAGTCATCAGGCAAATCCAATCCCAGTTTTGACATTTCTAGTCCTTTCTTTTTTCGAGTTGTTGAAAGAAAATGTTAAACTACGCGCTCATGCGCTCATTGATTTCACCATCTTCACAAACATATAGAACTTGCTAAGACTGCAACTGCTAATCTCACAGGCAGTTGCTTTGTCCTCCGGAAACGTATGGACAGCGAAATGACTCTCTCCCAGTAGCCAAAGCGCCGTGTATCCACCTCCGGAAAAGTGATGATCCATAAACCCCAAGATCTTGAAACTTGATTTTTCCAATAGTTTGTTAAAGACCATCCTCAGTTTATCCGGGTTAGTTTCCCGGACACGAAACTTATGACCCCAAAGCTCACACTTCATTTTCCCCTCCTGTTTGAAATTGAGATTAACCTCTGTTAAAAACGGAGATAAGAAACGGATGTGATGTTATTCAAAATATCACAAATAATTCAGATGTCCAGAGCCAATTTGGAAAAATGTCAAGCCCCCGTTTCGGACTGCAAATAGGCTTCTGTTTCCCGAAGAATGCGTCTGGCGTTTTCAAACGTCACTTTGGCAAACGCTTCCTCATAAGCCAGCCAGACAAATCCGCTATGCTCGCGGGAAATTTTTATCTCCAGCGTTTGGGTTTGCGCCGGATAAAAATGCGCCTGTTTGAAAATCCACACGCCTCGTCCCGATTGCAAACGCCGCGCGCGCTCTTGACCTTTGGCGATATAAAAATAACTGATACTGACACGCTTGGCAAAAATTTTCAAATCGCGGATGCCGGTTTCCTCTTCCGTTTCACGCCGCAAAGTCATTTCCTCAGTTTCTCCTGATTCAATGTGCCCTTTGGGAAAATCAAAATGCCCGCTTAAATAATGGAGCAAAAGATAAATCCGCTCCCCGTCTTCTTCTCGAAAAACTACCGCGCCCACGGAAACTTCCCAGACAACGGGAAATCCGCAAGCTTTGAGCAATAAATAGAGGGGATTGAATATAGGCACGCGCATAAAAACAGAGACATTGGATAAAACTAACACTTTTAGAGTACACTAAAAGACGGGGCTAACCAAATTTGATCATTACCTTTCGACTGATTGTTTCTCTTCTTATGACACTTTCTCGCGCGGCTAAAATTTTGAGTCACTTCGTCCGAAAAGAAGCTTCGTGGTTTTCCGGACTTCTGATACTCGGTGTCGGATTCGGTATCGTGGCCATATACTATTTCGGTACTCCCAGCGTGAAAAATGTTACTGACTATCCTTTCAAACAAACGACGATACTCTATGACAGAAGCGGCACACATGAACTCTATCGTCTCTTTGATGAAGAAAACCGCATCGTTATTCCTCACAGCGCCATACCAGACACGATTCGCTTGGCGACCATAGCCAGTGAGGATGCCAATTTCTATTCTCATCACGGTATCGATCCTCTGGCTATCATCCGCGCCATCAAAATAAATGTTTCAAAAGGCGATATAGAACAGGGCGCTTCCACCATTACCCAGCAACTGGCACGCACCCTTTTCCTCACGCGCGATCGCACATTCGATCGCAAGATCAAGGAGGCATTTCTGGCAATCAAAATCGATAGCCACGTAAGTAAGGAAAAGATTCTCGATCTCTACCTCAACGCCGTCCCGTACGGATCCAATGCTTATGGAATCGAGGCGGCGGCGGAAACATTCTTCCATAAGAAGGCTTACGATCTGACACTGGATGAAAGCGCTCTCCTCTCCGTCCTCCCCAACGCGCCAAGCCGTCTCTCCCCTTACGGAAATTTCCGAAGCGAGCTCCGGAGCCGGCAGATAGATGTTTTGCAAAAAATGCAACGGTTCGGATTCATTACAGACCAAAAATTCAAAATCGCCATCGCCACAGATATTTTTGAAAAAATTAAGCCGCTGGAACGACCGATTTTCGCTCCACATTTCGTTTTTTACGTGCTCGACGCATTGAAAAAACAATATGACTCAGAGCGTCTGCAGACCGAAGGGTGGAAAATACTGACGACTCTTGATTATGATCTGCAACAAGCGGCAGAACTCGCCGTGGAGCACGGCGCGGCAAAAAATATTTCTCGTGGCGCCAGCAATGCCGCGCTGGTGGCACTCGATCCGCAATCCGGTGAAGTGTTAGCTATGGTCGGATCCAAGAATTATTTTGACACGCGCATCGATGGCAATGTGAACGTGACAACGAGTCCCAGGCAACCGGGTTCGGCTTTCAAACCCTTTGCCTACGCGACCGCTTTTGAAAAAGGCTATCAACCGGAAACACCGATTTTCGATACGCCCATTAATTTCGGACCGGACGGTTCCGGTCGTAATTATATTCCGCGCAATTATGACGGGCGTTTTCATGGTTTGCTCACTATGCGTCAGGCGTTGGCTATGTCGCTCAATGTTCCGGCCGTCCAAACATTGGCGCTCGCCGGCATAGACGATACCATCAAGCTCGCCACGCGTTTAGGCATCACGACGCTTACCGATCCCAAACGTTATGGTCTGGCGCTCGTTTTGGGAGGCGCGGAAGTAAAACCCATCGAAATGGCCAATGCGTTTTCCGTTTTCAGCCAAGAGGGCATTCGCTATGCTATCAACCCGATAAAAAAAATTATTAGTCAGAAAGACGGTGATTTCCTAAGCGAGAAAATTTCTCAAGGTACGCGCGTCCTCGATGTTGATATCGCGCGCAAGATCAATTCTATCCTTTCCGACAACGCGGCGCGCACTCCGATATTCGGCTCAAACAGCCCGCTGGCCTTTCCCTCCGGTATCGCCGTTGCCGCAAAAACCGGAACCACGCAAAATTTTCGCGATGCCTGGACGGTCGGTTACACACCAGCTATCACAACAGCCGTCTGGGCGGGCAACAACGATAACCGTCCGATGCACGCGGGAGCGGATGGCATATTTGTCGCCGCGCCCATTTGGCGAGAATTTATGAATATCGCTTTGCAACGCTTTCCAAAAACAGGATTTGTGCCATACATAGCATCATCCATCCAGAAAAATATTCAGACCATTAATCCGGACAACGAATTGCCAGGAACAAAAACCGTTTATCTCAATAAAAAAACCGGACGGGAAGTTTCTCCGGAAAAAGCTAAAAAACTCGAAAAAAAAGGATTCCTGGCTATACAAACCGGATTCAATACACCAGATGAGAATAATCTTTCAGACACATCCGGCACGGGTATGACAAGTCTGAAAGACGTTTTGAATTTTTACGCCCACCTTAAAAATCCGTGATTTTTGATTCCACACTCCGTCAAATAAATTACTCCTTGCGCAAAGCATCCATCGGAGAAAGCTGGGACGCCAAGTAAGCGGGCGCTAAACCAAATAACAAGCCGACTGCCATAGAAAATCCGATACCTAGCAAAAGCGAGGCTGGCGCAAACCTCAAAGTCAGCCCAAAACCCAGATAGGCAAAAAGAAAACTCAATCCGAAAGAAAATATTATACCAAGCAAAATGCCCATCAATCCTCCGATAAAAGTTATCATGAGCGCTTCAAAAAGAAATTGCCCCAAAATATCTGATGATCTCGCACCTACCGCTTTTCTCAAACCTATTTCGTTTGTCCGTTCGGAAACTGACACGTACATTACATTCATAATGCCTACGCCTCCGACCAGCAAAGAAATCGAGGTAAGCGCCAAAAGCAAAATTGTTACCGATCCGAGAATGTCTTCCAAAGTTTTGCGCGCCTCTCTGGAGGAGGTAACAGAGAAATCGTCTTTATCGGGATCGTCAATATCGTGCCGCTTGCGCAGAAGCGCGATGATGTCTGCGACAGTTTCCGTTTCGCGGGCAATATCAGACATTTTTACTGAAACGAACTGAACGTGATCCACACCAAGAATTTTTTTCTGCAATGTTTTCACCGGCACATAAGTAAACGCATCCAGATTGAAAAAGGCTACCGCTCCGCGGGGCGCGAGCACTCCGATCACGCGATATTTTTCCCCTTTAATCACGACATATTCCCCCAGGGCATCGCTTTCTCCGAAAAATGTTTCTTTGGTTTCCGATCCCAAGACCGCGACCCGTCCGAGATTGGCATCTTCTTCCGCGGTAAAAAACCTGCCGGAAGCCAGTTTGGCATTCTCGTCCACTGACGCAATATCCGCTCCGGCGCCGAACAAAAAAATTCGTTTTCCGACAGAGCCGTAACTGGCGCGCTCTTGTCCGATAGCGCCGGCATATACCGCCGTCACATTCGGCAAATGACGAATGGCTTCGCCGTCCTTCACCGTCAAGGTTGTGATCTGCGCGCCTTGAGCACGCGAAGCGGCGTTTTCCGCCGACAGATGCGCCGCGCTTGGTATTTTGACTTCCACTTGAATCAGATTCGTGCCAAAACTCTCTACCTGCCCCACGATAAATCCCCTGACTCCTTCACCTAAAGACATCACCACCACAATTGAGAAAACGCCGATAATCACGCCCAGTAAAGTCAAAACCGTTCTGGCTTTATGCGTGGAGATCGTTTTGACGGCAAAACGAAGAGAGCGTATATTTTTTGAAATCAATGGGATGTTCATATTACTCATATCTCAACGCTTCCATAGGACTGACTCTGGAGGCTTTCACCGCCGGATAGAGACCGAAAGTAATACCGACAATCAATGAGATGCTAAAACCGATGACAATGGATGAGGGCGGCACGAGAAACTGCCATTCATAACCCAAGTTCACGATAATCAAAGACGCGATATATGTAACGGCAATACCCAACACAATCCCAATGACACCGCCGCTTACCGTAATAAACAAAGACTCAATGAGAAACTGGAAAATAATATGTCCTTTGCGCGCGCCGACCGCTTTACGCAACCCGATTTCCCGCACACGCTGTGAAACGGCAATGAGCATTGAATTCATAATGCCGATACCGCCGACCAAAAGCGATATGCCCGCGATGGCTATGAGAAAATACTTGAGCACGTTGGTGACGTTGGTCAGCGTGTCAAGCGCCATTGCGGTACTGCGAATAGAAAAATCCGACTCTTCATTTTCCCGGATGTTATGGCGAGCGCGAAGCAGGCTTTCCACATCGGCGATGGTACGTTCTATATTTTCCGGCGCGTCCACTTTGGCGCGCGCGAAGTTAAGATACGCGATACCCAGAAGCAATTTTTGCGCCGTTTGTAAAGGCACATAAACCATATTGTCCGGATTGGAAAATGCCGACGCCCCCCTCTCCGCCAGAACTCCGATTATTTTGAAGGGAATTTTTTTGAGCGTAACGGTTTCGCCGATCGGATCGCTGTTTGGAAAAAGTTCCTCCGCTTTAGCCGCGCCCAATACCATAACGCGCGTCAATTTATTTTCTTCTTCAGGGAAAAAAAATCTGCCGCTCCCCACGCGCACGTTTTCTATGTCTATCATTTCCGAAGACACTCCTTGAAAACTTGCTGCCAAAGAACGTTCCGCCGATTCTATGCTTCCCGATCCGGTCACATATCCGGATACGGCCGTGATATGAGGAACGCCCTGCCGCTCGCGAAGCGCCGTCAAATCATCATTTTTGAAAGTCGTGGTGACGACGCCAAACGCGGCGGCCGGCGGGCCTTTTTCAACCGGCGCGCCGGGCAATATACCCAGTAAATTTGATCCGACGCTTTCCACTTGCGCAAGCACCAGCTTCTGCGCGGAAGCGCCCGTCGCCATCACCATAATCACGGCCGCCACCCCGATCACTACGCCCAGCACCGTGAGAAAAAAACGGCGTTTGGAGGCCTTAAGAGAGCGATAGGAAATTTTGAACGGGTCGGAAAGTTTCATTTCAAAAAATTTTCACCATTCGCATCGCGCCGGTTCGTAATCGGTTGATCGCCGACAATTTGTCCGTCTTTCATCAAAAGTACGCGTTTGGCATGGGCGGCGGTGGAAGTTTCGTGAGTTACGAGCACGATGGTACGGCCGAGATTATTCAATTTCTGCAAAATAGCCATCACCTGCAAGCCCGAACGGGAATCCAGATTGCCGGTCGGTTCATCGGCAAAAATAATCTCCGGATCATTCACCAGCGCCCGAGCGATGGCCACGCGCTGTTTTTCTCCGCCGGAGAGTTGATTGGACAGATAATCCGCGCGGTGCGACATATCCACCGCCGCCAGAGCTTCTTTTACTTTTGTCTTGTTGTTTTCCAGCGGATAATCGTCATATAGCAAGGGAAGTTCCACATTTTCAAACACGGAAGTTTTGGGCAAAAGATTAAACGCCTGAAACACAAAACCGACTTTTTTGTTGCGAAGCCGCGCGAGCTCGTCATCGGTAAACCCGTTTATATTTTTTTCATTTAAAAAATATTCTCCGCCGCTTGCGCGATCCAATAGACCCAAAATATGCATCAAGGTGGATTTCCCCGATCCGGACGGCCCCATAATGGAAATAAACTCTCCATTGTCTATGGTAAACGTCACATTATGAAGCGCCGTAGTTTGGACGCCTTCATTATCGTAAATTTTCTCAAGATCACGGACGGAAATCAGGCTCATTTATTTTGCTTGTTAAAAATAGTCACCTGATTTCCTTCTTGCAATCCGGATTTGATCTCCACCATTCCTTCGTCTCCTTCCAGTCCGAGCGTCACCTCAATTTTTTCAAATTGTCCCTCTTGGCGCTTGACTTCCGCATATGCCTTGCCGCCTTCTTTCGCGATAGTGCGAAAAGGCACCAGCAAAACATCTGTCTTTCTCGCCGTCTCTATATCCAGATTGGCTGTCATACCGTCTTTCAACCGCTCATCTGTATTTGCCAAACGAAATTTCACAATATAAAAAACCACATCCTGCACTATGGTTGATGACCTTTCAATCTCAATCGCTTCAGCATCAAAAACTTCAGCCGACGAAAAAGCGTCAAATGTCACTTTAGCCCGCATACCCATCAAAACTTTGGTAATATCTGATTCCGGCACACGCGCTTCAATCACAAAATCGTGAGCCATCGCCACGCGAGCGATTGTTTTGTTGGCGGTCGCGGTTTCTTTGGCTCTGACATCCAGTTTGGATATCCATCCGTCAAACGGAGCCGTGATTATCCTTTCGCCGATCTGTTCCTCAATTGTTCGCGCGTCTTCTCGCGCCCGCTCGGAAGCCAGTTTTTTTGTCGCACGCTCTTCCGGAGCCAACTTTTTCCAATGATTGCGTCTGGCCAACGCTTCATCTTCTTCCGCAATTGATTGCGCGAGGCGCGCTTCTTTTAATTGCGAGCGCAAAACAGACGAATCCAAAGAGGCGACAACTTGTCCCGCTTTCACGAAATCTCCTTCGCTCACGGAAACAGAATCCACTACACCCGCTTTTTGAAACGAGAGATCGGAAAATTCCGCAGGCACAAGTTCCCCGATCACGCTAATCGTTTCCGCGACATCTCCGCGTTTCACAGTCTCTGTTTGAATAGTTTCCTTCTGGCTCCGACTGCGATAATAGAAAAATCCTCCGATCACGATCAAAATTCCGACTGCGATAATAATGTTTCGTTTGGTAAACATAAACTCCGTAAATCTTGCAATTTAAGAATTATAGGACTTGCGTGTTTGAATAACTAAGCAATACGCCAAACGCGTAAGTCCTCAATTAAAACAACTTTTGCTTTTCTCTGTCCAAAGCTTCGTTCGCCAGCGCGTCCGCCGCGGTGTTCAATTCTCGCCGGACGCAGACAAATTTCACTGCTCCAAAATCCAGCGTCAGATTCCATATCCCAAGGAACAAAGGCTGTAATTTTTCATTCTCTATTTTGTATTCGTGATTCAATTGTTTGCAGACCAGTTCGCTGTCCATCCGACATTCCACCGCCGTTTCTTTGGCTTTCGCTTTGCCAATGAGCGCTTTGATTTTTTTCAAACCAAAAATGACTGCCGCGTACTCAGCTTCGTTATTGGTTTTTACGCCCAAATATTCTCCGTAATTTTTCCCAAGCGTTTCAATATACACTCCCAAAGCCGCGGGACCCGGGTTCCCGCGTGATCCGCCGTCGCTGTACATTATAATTTTTTCCATAGCTTTGCTCCCATCAAATAAATCGCTGTTTTTTAGAGTAGCACAAAAGCCGCAAGATTTCACATCTTCTTGGGCACTTTGACGCCCAATAAGCCCAAGCCCTCTTTGAGCACTAAGGCCACGCTCTGACAAAGCGCCGCCCGGGACGCGCGCAGTTTGGGATTTTCCGTTTTGAGAAGTGAAACCTCATCGTAAAAACTGTTGAAAAGCAAAGCCAATTCTTCCAAATACACAGCGATGCGGTGAGGCGAGTCTGTAGCTTGGGCGCCCGCGATAATTTCCGGAAACAACATCAGCTGTTTCGCCAAAGCAAACTCGCTTTGATATTCAAACGCTATTTCGTCCTTCTCTAATTTATCCAAACCAATCCCGCCATAAACTTCTTTCAATTTTTTCAAAATGGAATTGATGCGCACATATGAGTATTGCAAATAGATAGCGCTGCCACTCTCCAAATCCAACATTCTTTTCCAATCAAAAGAAATATTTTTCACTCTGGATTGGCGCAAATCATTGTACACAATGGCCCCAAGGCCGACCATCTCAGATATCTCATCCAATTCTCGCGGCAAAATATCCGGATTTTTGTGGAGCAAAATTTCTTTGGACTTATTGACTGACTGTGAAATTAAATCTTCCAGTTCAATCAAGGTGCCTTCTCTGGTGGACATCTTTTTGCCATCGCGCAAAACCATTCCGAAACTGATATGCTTGGCCTCCGTATTGCCAGACAAATACCAGGCACGTTTCGCAAACGCAAATAACTGATGGAAATTCAAATCCTGCTCATTGCCCACCACATACAAAATAGTATGCGGGTGAAAAGTTTTGATTCTAAACTGCAATGTGGCCAGATCTCTGGTTAAATAAAGACTGGTCCCGTCTTGTTTCCTCAAGAGAAAGGAAGGAATTTTTTCTATTTGATCCACCACCACCGCTCCTGAAATTTCGTCTTTACGGCAAAAGCCTTTGTCTAAACATTCATCCACCAGCTGATCGGCTTGCTTGGTGAAATAACTTTCTCCGATACAGGTATCAAATTCAATACCCAACCGCTGATACACGCGCGCAAAGTCCTGTAAACTCAAATCTCGGAAACGTTTCCACAGCGCGATCAATTCCGGATCCCTCTTCTCAAGCCGCGCGAACAATTCGCGAGCCTGATCTTTAGCTTCTGGATGTTCTTTGGCAAACTGATGAAATCTGACATACAGGTCTTTGAGTTCTGTAATGGGATTTTCCGCCAGTTTTTTCTCGTCGCCCCATTCTTGATAAGCGTAAATCAAAGCGCCGAATTGCGTTCCCCAATCTCCGAGATGGTTGTCTTTGACGATGCTGTAACCGGTTTTATGATAAATGTTCGCCAGCGCCTGTCCGATAATCGTGGACCTTAAATGACCGACGCCGATCGGCTTGGCTATATTGGGAGCCGAATAATCAATCACCGCCACGCGGCCGGCATTCACATCGCTTTCTCCGTAGTGTTCTTTGAGCTCCAAAATTTGAGAAAGAATATCGCGATAGAGAATTTCTTTGTGCGTTTCTATATTCACGAACGCTCCCACGGCAAAAGCATCCTTGATCAGATCTCCTTCACGCGCTTTTATACCATCCGCGATTTTCTGCGCCAGCGCTTCCGGTTTTTCTTTTAATTTTTTCGCCAAATTAAAAACGTCCAGAGCAAAATCTCCAAATACGTGGGGCGGCGGCGAGACCAACCTTATGTCTCCGGCGTCCCGAATACCGAGGGATTTTTTGACGGCCGAAGCTATTTCCACGCGCAGTTTCACGCACTGGTAATCGCCAAAGCTGACGTATGCGCGGTTTTCTCTTTCCCGCTTGATTTTTTGTTGAACCGCCTCCACAGACTCGGCTACTTCCAATTCGTACTTTTCAAATGCGGTTGGCGATGGCTTATTCATAAAATTGTTTGACAAATTGATAGTTATATTTTAGCATACTTTACCAAGCGTAAACGGACGTTTGTGGTGGTTTGGTTTTAGTTTACCTTAACATTTTAACATTCGAGGAAGGAGAGGCAGAGAAAATGCAAAGAATTTTGGTTGTGAATGATGAGCCGGTCATCCGCGAGCTAATTTCAGAAATTGTCTTTAATCTCGGCTATGAAGTTCTTTCGGTGGGAAACGGGAAAAAAGCGATCAACTTTTTTCAAAACGGCGGAGAAGCCAGTTTAGTTATCACCGACCGCCGAATGCCTGAAATGCTCGGGGAGGAATTAACCAGTTGGGTTACGCGAAACCGAAAAATACCCGTGATTATGGTTACGGGCGACGACCTTGAAGTGGTTGGTCCCGTCGCCCACGCCGCTGGAGCAAGCGAAGTATTGGGCAAAGGTCATTTAACTATCGAGTTGCCAGCGGCAATCAAAAGTGTGATTGGCCCACCGGGAATGTTATTGGCATAGCTACTGCGGACTGGCCCATCATCGCCGCCTGCTCACCCATACTAACTAAAGGAGGTAAACTTATTAAAAAAATAATAAAAGGCGCCTGCTGGAATCTTCAGCACGGCGCCTTTACTCTATACAACCGCGACGCTTGGACAATGGGTACAGGCAACGGTCCTGCAGCCCACGGCTGAAGATAAAAGCAAAAAATAAAAATTACCGCTCAAATCATCCTCTCGGTTTACTGCCTCTACTGAAACGGCGGCGCTGAAACGATCTCTGCGGACGTCTATCGCCCTGTTGGGGCGCAGATTGAAATGTCGGATTGGGCATTGAGTCGGGAAGCTTGGAAACCGGAATGGTTTTGCGAAACAATCTTTCAATAGCGCGCAAATCATTATACTGGTCGGGCATGGCAAACGAAATCGCGTGACCGGTCGCTCCCGCTCTGCCGGTTCTTCCAATCCTATGAACGTAGTCTTCTGCTTGTTCCGGCAGATCATAATTTATAACCACCTCGATACCGATAACGTCAATGCCGCGGGCGGCAATATCTGTGGCAACCAAGACTCTATATTTTCCGGTTTTAAATCCGCTAAGTGCGTCTTTGCGCTGACTGGGCGAACGGTTCGAGTGCAACTCTGCGGACGCGTGTCCCGCCTCACGCACGTCACGAGCCAGACGCGTCGCTCCGTACTTGGTACGCGTGAACACAAGTATTGATCCGAGATAATCAGCGAGCAACTTTTTCAGCAACATACTCCTTTGGTCTTTCCTGACTATGAACACTTCTTGCGTGACATTATTGGATGCCGTCCCAGGAGGCGCAATCTCAATTTGTAAAGGCAACTTCATAAATGCCCGCGCGAGTGCGCCGATCTCCGGCGGCATAGTGGCGGAAAAAAGCAAAGTCTGCCGCTTTGCGGAAACAGATTGTAAAATACGTTTTAATTGCGGAGCAAAACCCATATCCAGCATACGGTCAGCTTCATCTAAAACGAGAATGCTAACATTATCCAGCTTCAAAAAACGCCGATCCAAATGGTCAATAATGCGGCCAGGCGTACCAATAACTATGTCGGGGCGGCGGCGAATCTCACTGACCTGCCGCCCCATAGGCGCGCCGCCAATCAACAGCGTAGTTTTAATGCCAAGGGAATGGCCAATTTTCTGCAACGCTTCCTGAACCTGAAGCGCCAGTTCGCGCGTAGGCAAAACCACCAACCCCAACCCGTCTTTTTTCTGAAGTATATGTTGGATCATAGGAATACCGAACGCGAGCGTTTTGCCTGTACCGGTTTGGGCGATACCTATCAAATCCTTGCCCTGCACCGCCAGTGGAATGGACTGTTCCTGAATAGGAGTCGGTACGGTAAAATTAAACCTGCCTAAAACAGCCAAAATACCCGGCGCGATGCCCAGACCCTGAAATTCTTGTTTATTATCTGTCATAGTTGAACTGTTGCTTTCATCAGATTACCGCCTTAAAAAGCCGCTGTTGAATATTTAACGGCAAGCGTTAAGATTATCACAAAACACTAAAATAATCAAGCTGGCGTATAGTCAACCTTTAATGGTGACACTTTCCAGTTTCTCTTGGGGAGTTAATCCATTTAAAGTAAGATGGATTCTTTCAAAATTGTAAAACTCTAACCATTCATAGGGAGTATTCCAAA
>JAHFON010000023.1:2293-13311 GCA_023261695.1 Candidatus Moraniibacteriota bacterium | reverse complement strand
CAATGCCCCTCTGATACAAAAGTTCGTTTTCGTTTGGCTGCGCACGCTGAAACTTGCCTAAAAATCCCTTGTCTTCGGACGCGGGCGCGGATTTAGTTTTTTCTTGCAGAGCAATTCCCGGGAGCATAGTTTTTATGTTTGATTCAAGGGTGAGAGTTCAATGTCCTCCACATTTTTTAGCACAGTCGCCGTGAAAAGCGACGGGTTGTAACTGCCGTAAAGCAATTCAATGATTTCTTCCGTGTTCAATTGCGTGATCTTCAGGCCTGTGCCGCCCAAAGCCGTCGCGATGTGATTCAAACGCTGTAACAATTGAGCCTTGTACGTTTCAAAAAGATCGCCGTGCGCGAAAGTGGCCTGCTTGGCGCGAAAGATACCGAATAATTTATTTTTCAAACCGCTCTGCTCGTCCTCCACCGGAGAAAAAGGCACAACCACATAAAAGAATTTAGACATAATGTTAGAAACTTCCGTCAGATTTTTGATGAAAGATTTGTATTCGGAAATCTGAAAACGCAAAAGCTCGTTCTCTTGCTGTTTTTCCTCATCCTGCAAAAGCTCCAGATACGGCTTGATATTGAAACGCCGCGAGCTCACCACGATCTGCACCGGAAAATCCAGCGAGTTGAGAAATCCCTGATACTGGGCGATAATCGCGTCTTGTTCTTCCGTAGACTTGAGATCAAAATTCAGCGAAGAAACCAGCAAGATAGAACGCAAGGCGCCGCTCTTGAGAACAATGACGCCGTCGCGAATTTCAGACACATCCACGTATTTCTGCGTGCTGGGCGCGCTTGTTTTATTTTTTGGTTTGAGAAATTCCATATTTGTTTCAGTTTTTTTCTATTCCATCATTACCCTGTCATTTAGTTATCATCTCCCGTCTATCCAAAATACGCGCCAGTTCCGCCAATTTTTCCGGCTCTATTTGCTTGCTAACATTTACAGGTTTCGGTGTTTCCGTTTTTTCCTTGACTGCGAGACGTCCTGCGGCCGGGCGTTCCCACACGAGCACTTTGGGACGAAAAAGAAATAATATCGCATAAAATACAAACGTGGTCATCGGAAAACCATTGGGACGATAAAAAGCGAAGGCGACAAATGCCAGCACAGTCGGAACAGCAATGATAATAAAAGGGATTTTCTCAAAAATATTAAAGAAAGTCAAAAGCGCCGCCCCCATTCCCACCATCCACAAAAGCTGTTTCCATGTGAGCGGACCAACTATCTTGTCTTCCACGTCAATAAATTGCGGGACATTGAACATCATATTGTGTAGTATACACGAAAATTACAAATCGGCGCGCTTCTTCTCATCTCCTCCCCGCCCGCCTTGGCTCATCGGACGAATGTAAAATAAATCCGATGGCGGCGCTTGCGGCGTGGGACTGGAGGCTGGATGCAACTCTTTTTTCGCTATCACCATTTCACTCTCACTCTTATTGGGCGCTACCTCCTTTTCCGCCGGAAATATATGGCCGGCCGAAAAACTCACCGCCGGAGAAGCTGGTACCGCCGGTTTGAAACTGTCGGCATACTCACTGCTTCCAATCGACAACCCGCCTCCTATATACACATTGGGAGCGATAGGAGGAAAAGTTTTTTCCGTCCTTGGTTTCGCTTCCGCCGGAGCGGGAAACGCCGGAGCGCTGGCAATGAGAGTGTTTAAGCCGGCATCCGGTCGCCTGCCGACATTGGCGGGCGCGCCCTGAAAAACCGGGAAAACTATTTCCTGACGGCTCGTATCTATAGCAAGCGGCGCGTACTCTTCTACGGATTTCAAGATGAGACTGATGCGCTCGCGCTCTTCGGCGGACAACTTGCGACAGTTTTCTGAACGGAACAAAAACTCTCCCCGCTCCACACTGCTATGCTGTCCGATGCCCAATTCGTCGCGATAATATTTAAGCCAATTGAAAAGCGACGGCCGCACCGACTCCGGTTGAGATTTAACTTTGATGCGTTCGCTCGTGATAATCTGATTGCCCAAATTTTCATACTTGGAAAGGGCTTGCAGGAGGGGAAATTGAACTATATCTTGACTAAATTTTTGTTTGATCACTTTATTCTCTTCTTTCTCAGTTGTTCCAATTTCTAATATCCATGGATCTCTTGTTAAAACTTTATTCATCGCTTGCTCTTCCGATAGAAGACCATTTTTTTTGAATTGTTGCCATTCATTCAACAACCCATCAGCATCTGTAAAATAATCATTGAATGGACGAAATAAAGTTTTATTTAATTGATATGCAAAACCATACGCTATATTTTTTTCAAATTTCATAGTTTCGCCTATCTTCTCTGGCAAGTCTTTTAGAGGAACATCGCGTACAAAAACTTCACCAACTATTTTGGCTACAGGTAAAATATTATCAGGATCAATCCCATAAATAAAACATGTCTTTTGCAATTCTATATACGGCTTTTCCGAAGAAAAAAAGGTCCCGACATTCATTGGCAACTTTTTTGTTTTTTCAAGAAAATCCATAATGTAAAAATCAATTAATATGTGAAATTTCTGGGTCGCCTGTTGAAATTCTATTTATAACACCAGCATTTCCGCCTGCCCCACGCATCCCCTGTACCCACCTGTTCAATACAGCCGCATTATTCATATTCTGAATTACAGTCTTATAGTGCCTCGGATTTATATGTGTTGCTATATCCAATACATCTCTATTTATCGCAACTGTTGACATACGTTTGGCGGTATCTTTATCAATGTGACTGTAAACTTCTTGTCGCCAAGCGCCATTAGCCGCCACGGTGGCATGTAAGTCTCCAGTTTGTGCCAAATGCGCCAATTGAACGTTTTGACTTACCCGATCACCCGGATTAGCCGCAAAATTGCCGGCAATAGCGCCTAATGAGATTATGATACTTTGCTCATGTGCTTGACTCTTATTCCTTAACTCTTCAAGATCCTTGTTAGTAATTGCTTGTTCACGGAAGGCAATTTCCATAAACTCATGATTAGCTAACGAACGAGCGTTAAGTTTCTTAGCATCAAATTGATTGCTATTAACATGAGTTCCAATTGCCTCTTCTCTAGCAACCCGATTCACTATGTGAGAAAAAGCTCCTGCCGGATCATAAGCACGAAGCTTCGTATTAATTTGACG
Source organism: Candidatus Moraniibacteriota bacterium (assembly GCA_023261695.1). Classification (GTDB taxonomy): domain Bacteria; phylum Patescibacteriota; class Minisyncoccia; order Moranbacterales; family UBA1568; genus UBA1568. The sequence continues at coordinate 10,189 of JAHFON010000023.1, read as the reverse complement.
AAACACGGCGCTTGTGTTTCCAAACTCTTGCAGCATCTGTTGATACTGTGTCATCTGTAGAGGATCCGAAAGATCAAGAGCTTGTTTATTAGCCAATTCTTTAAGAGCCGCAGCTCTTTCATATCTATTTCCTGTTTGCGCTAAATTCCTCAAATCACTCGGGTTCATAAATTCAACGCCGCGATTCTTTCCTGCTTCTTCAGTTTCCTGTGTGTTAATTTTATCTGCACGATTAGTGGCTCCCTGACGCGTTCTTTCAGTAGGCCCATAAATTCCAAGTAATGTATCCTGAATCCTACTAAGATCACTTCCTATCCTAGCGCCAAAGTTATTTTTGTTCTTCTCGTCAGTCCGTTTCTTTCTCGCTCCTGAATACGCATCCCAGTTGCGCTTCAGCGCGCTGTACCCGCTAAATTTTCCTCCCGCCCACTTAGCGAAAGCATGGCCTTTTCCGGCCATTATATCCCCGCCGACTAGAGCCATCTTCTGTCCCAAGCCTATAGCCATCCACAGTAATATAATCGGAATGGAAAACATCGCCATTGAAGAATAGAAAGTTGTCTCATTTTTTGCGGTAAGATTTGTACCGGCATTTTGTAATCCTTTGAAAACAGCTCCATTTTCATCGCCTATGGCAACAAAAAATCCCACAGCAATCAACAGCATCAGCATAGCCGCGGGACCGAAAAGCGCGTACTTCCAAAAGTTCTCCCACCACATCTGGGAATACTTCTCCAGTCCGGGAATGATAGAAGCCGCGAAACCCACTGATGAAAAAATCACTAAAACCATTAAAGCTATCAAACGGATAACAAACATTATGGCCAAAACAAGCAGCGTGACTGAAAACAAAAACATAAAAACTGTCGCTGCCAAAAGGCGTGACATATCAGTAGATGCGACATCCTTAGGAATCAAAATGTTTTTCAGTTTTGAAGCATCCAACGCCTGCCCAAATGCTCCTTTTGTTCCAGTATTTTCAAATATCTGATTCGCGAAAAAATACATCGGCACATTGGTCGCGTCAATCATCACCCGCGATATCGGAAAACTGAAGTTCACCAAAAGCGCCGCCAATACCAGACTCAACAGAGCTTGCTTGAAATTTTTCTCTACTTGAAAAACTACCTTGAAAGCAATATATAGGAGGACGAGAATGAAAAACAAATTAAAGAAGTCTCGAATGAACTTCCACATATTATACACTCCTTGGAGGTTCAGCAATCCGCCATCTCCTGATATATAACTCGGATTTATCGCCCATGTAAAAATAATAACAGCTAGGGATCCTAATGCTCCAAAAAAAACAAAAACTTCATAGACAACCCATTTGAGTCCACTGAGTATGACATTTCCACTCATGCTTAAGAGGCCGCAACTACTGTCCTTAGCCCAAGCATAAAATATAAAGTCCTTCAAACTCTCACAACCTGCAGCGGCAAAAACGGGCCGGACATCAACAAAAATAGATCCGCCTATAACAAAAAAAACAAAAAGAGACACCAATATTTTTTTCTTTTTGTTGTTCAAAAAAAGCATAGTTTTTATATCACCCCGAGCTCGCTTCTGGATCTTTCTTATTTTAGTAAACACACCAAACAAACTACGCAAACAGTTATTAAAAACATCATAGTCCATCCACTGCAAATTATACCACAAAAATAGCCGCGCAAAAATAAAACGAGGGGGGATTGATACAAGATCAGCCCACCCCTCGGTGACAATTATTCACTAAACTAAATCAACAGCCTACATCCCGTCGCGATGTCAAGAACAACATATTTGGCTGGTTACAGTAAGAAGACCCGCTCTGCACCTTGTAATCCTTATTCTTCTTGCAAAGCGCCAGGTCCTTCCGCAAACCCGGCGGAAGGTTATTCCACTTAACTCCATAGTAAGCATAGTTACGTACTTGCATATCCGCCATCACACACTTCTCGCCATCTGGCCGATACATAAAGCCTTCATCAGCTCCGCCTTCTGCCAACACCAACGGGGTAAAAGCCAGACCGAGGATGAATAGAACGGCAACAAATTTCAAAGCCTTCATGTTCCACCTGCCTTTCTTCGGACTTTGTCCGAAAAAATAAAGCTGATTAATTGTCAAAGAAGCGATCTTACCTCTTTTATACCACACTCTCTAATTCTTGTCCAGCGCTCATTCGCGACAGCAAAAAAATTACTACTCCTTCACACTTAAATCTTTTAATGTCTCCCGAACAACATCATCATCCACCGCGAATCCGGAGCGAAATATCACCGCTTCCGAATAATCTATATCTGCAAAATATGCCAGAGCCGCGCGGAAAACTTTCTCATTAAATTCATTGCCGAACATCGTTTTGGCTTTTTCCGCCACCTCTTTCAAAGAAAGATATTCAGAAAGAATAAAATACAAATCCACATAATCTTTCCATTTTGATCGGCGGCCGAGCGCGTAGGCCTTCATCGCCGCCAAAGTCAGCAGATCAGCTACCAAAACGGTGTCGTCCAGCCAAACACCCGATTCAAATGGAAAAGGGTATTGAAGAAAAGTAATTTTAACGCCTTTCACGACGACAGTATATTCGTCTTCGTTCTTTACAAGCACACTAAAATCCTTGTCTGCCTCTAAAAGCTTTTTTCGCAGAGCATTGATGTTAAGTTCACCTAACGTGAACAGATCAAAATCCATAGACTCCCGATGGCCAAGATGGAGCGCGATAGCCGTACCGCCGCAAAGCGAAAACTTTGATCCTGTTGTTTTAATCAACGAAAGGAGTGCTAGCTGAGCCGGTGAAAGAATTTCTTTATGCAACATACTTATTGAAATATAACTGAAAAAAGTTTTTGATTTCAGGACGATAATTTGTACGTTTCAGTTCGGCTCGCTTGCGGAAATCTTCCGCGGTTCTCGCGACACCTAGAATACGCATCAATTCGCGACAATCTTCCCACGTGCCATAATTCAAGACGTGTTCTACAATAGACTCTTCCGAAAGACGCTCCAAATCCCGCACGTACCATACAAGATGCGGACGAGAGCGAATGAACTGATGAAGTTTTTCTGCATTCATCATAAATGTTCTGGACTTTGTTTTCAAGCTAGAATATAGGCGTCTTACTCTTTTTATCGTACTTCTTTTGCGGCAAGAAGCTGATTTTTCAATTCCGGAAGTCTTTCTTTGCAGGTATCCCAAACTGTTTTGGCTTCCACACCAAGATATTCATGAATGAGAAAATTTCTCATTCCGACAATTTTAGCAACTGGTATATCTTTGTGCTTTTCACAAAAATCATTGCTCAATTGGTTTGTCGCTTCACCAATAACTGCCAACTCGCGAATGACCGCGTCAAACATCATACTGTTTTTTACAAACGATTCAAAATCTACGCCATCAATATATGTCTCTATTTTTTCAATAGCATCAAGAATATGAGAGATGTAAGCCGGATCTTTGTCATTTGACATAAATTTGTTCTGATTTCTGTAAAACCTCTGCCCGGAAATATTTGCTCAGCGCACCGGGGGTAAGCAAATCAACTTTCTTATGAAGTTGTCCTTCAAGCTCGTCTTTAATATCTGATAAATCAAAAAATGTGATGTGCGCCGTTGGTTCAAATTCAATCAAAACATCAATGTCGCTTTTTTCATTTGGCTTGCCATAAATATACGAACCAAACACGCAAACCCTCCGCATTTCTTTGCGAAAGCGACTTTTCTCAACTGCGTCACGCAGTTTTGATTTAATCTCTTCTTTACTCATACGGCTTTATTATAACAGAAATACAAATCTAATAAATATACCCTTTGATCACACGGCTGGAAGCGGAAATGACACGACGATCAACTTTGCCCCAATGGGCATAGTTCATCTCGCTCACCGTGATAGAATCGCCGTTCACCCTTTCCACCAAGGCCACGTGTCCATAGTAGCGGTTCTCTGTCGTCACCATAATAGCGCCTGCGACTGGAGCGCGCCCCGTCTTATAACTCGAAGCTCTGGCGTTATACAGCCAGGTACCGGCATTGCCTCCCCACGGCACATAGCGTTTCTGCGCCACATACCAAGTGCAATAACCATAAGGAAATCTGTGACCGGTGCCCCCTTTGCCGGCCAGTTTGCGAAAACCGGAGGAAATATCGGCAGATACTCCGCCGGCAGAAGTCGCATACTGACGGCGCTGAAATGTATTGCCCGAAGCCGCTCCGGAAGAAGTGGGGACGTCCTTCTGTCCGCCCGGAATAATAATCACGTTGCCGGCTTCAATTTCCCCGTTGGCCGGCAATTGATTGAAGGCGATAATTTTATCTTTTTCCGCTTTGAAAGTAGTCGCGATGCTATCCAGAGTGTCGCCCGACTTCACGGCATACGATAAGCCCGCCACCGGCAAAATAAAAAGCTGATCTCCGGGCTTGATCTGATCCACATTGTCCAAATCATTCGCCCACAAAATCGTATTGACAGTGATGTTGTTTTGGGCGGCAATGCCGCTCACCGTATCGCCGGATTCCACCGTATAAATCTTGACGCCCCCGTCTTCTTCCGGATCGCGAGTAATGGAGCTCGTTTCTGTGGAAAGTATCACTTGATTCCGCGACGCCAAATTGATGTCCAAGAGGGAAATGTCATCTTCCTTCTTTGAGTCCATTTTCCCCAAAGAACTGGCTAAGGGTACCAGAGAAAGATTATTTTTTTGGCTCGTTTGGGCGGCGATGCGATGTTTGGCAGGCAATGCTTCCGCGCCCGCGCTACCATTCACATATCCGAAAAGAAAACTGTTGGAATCCTGACCTTGAGCCAGATTGCTGGCTGAAACGATCAGCGCGCTGGAGAGTACGATAGAGAAAGCCGAATAATTGCGAAAAACGCGCGCCACGCGATAACCGGAAATTTCTTTAATAAATTGCAAGAAATGCCTCTGAAAGCGATGGGTACGGGTATGCCAATCCTTCAAACGAATATGTAAATCCGCTTTTCTTCCCGTAGCGCGAACGCGCGAGAACCAAAACCGCAAGCGTCCACGGATTGCCTGACAGCAAACCTTGAAAAAAGAAAATGGGATTCTGGTACGAATATGACTTTCGCCTTTCAGTTGATAAAATCTCTAGCGGCAGTCTTCCTCACAAGCCGGAAAGCAAAGCCCATTGAGACTTTATCCCAATTTTTACAAAAGTCAGTATAGCCGAACCGGCTATTTCCGTCAACCCAAGTTACCCACTCAAACAGAAAATTAAGGCTTTTAAAAGCCTTAAACAAAGATGCTGATGGGTAATCTAAAGGATAAAAAGTGTCAAAAATCCCAGCTGCCGTTCATACTGCTGGATTGGGTATAATTGACGACCGTACTTTCAAAAAAATTGGTCTTGTCGCTATTGGTATCCTGCAATCTTTCCAGATGTTTGTACGGATTGGTTACGGCCGAGGGATAAAGCGGTCCGATATTCAGCATCGCCAACCGATTATTGGCCAGCCACTTGGTGTAACCATCCGTCGTTTCCATATTTATACCCGGAATGCTGTCGCCCAAAATGTGTTTGCTCCATTCTATCTCTTGTCCCACGGCCGTCTGCATCATCTCGCGTACTACCTGTTCACTGTAAATATCGGGAAATTCTTTGCGGATCTCGCGAATCAGATTGGCAAAAACCGTGATGTGCGTCAGTTCGTCGCGGCGGATATACGAAATTACCCTGCCCGTCGCCAGCATTTTCATCCGATCCACCAGAGTGTCAAAAAACGCGAAGCCATTGTAGAAATAAATGGATTCCAGAAGAAAATTAGCGACAATACCGCGAAAAAATTTCTCATCTGACGCGTCATCAATGAAATTCTGGTATATTTGGCCGATATACGTGTTGCGTTCCAGCAACGTCTTGTCGGTGCGCCAAAAATAATAAATCTCATCGCGCTCTTTGCTTTCCACCACCGTTTCCAAAATGGTGGCATAAGACTGGGAGTGGATGGCCTCCTGATAAGCCTGAATGGACAAAATCAAATTAACTTCCGGCGAGGTGACATAATCCGAAAAATGCGGCAAGTTGACAGTTTGAATGGAATCCAAAAAAGTCAAAAAAGATAAAATGCCTTTGTAGGCCCTCTGTTCTGCCTGTGAAAGTTCCGCGTGTAACATCCGCGCATCATCTTTCAAACCGGAAACTTTTTCCGGCACCCAAAAATTGCCTATCATCACCTGGTAAAGCGACTTCGCCCACGGATATTTCACGGCATTGAGGTTAAAAAGTCCTGTTGTGCCACCTTTAATGATAGTTCGCGCTTCCACACTGTCATCACCTTGCGGATTGAATATCACGTTTTTTTGCATTGCTTGTGTCATAGGGTCAAAGAAAAAAATAAAGGTTTAGCCGCAGTGGAAGACTCACGCGCCGCGGAAGGTTTAGCCGCTACAACTAATGCAGTTTCCATCCACTTCTCCTGAAAGACTGCGCACATAATACACGGTCTTGATCCCCTGTTTCCAGGCTTTCACATAGTAGTTATAGAGTTGGGCCGGACTGATTCTGGCCGGATCAATCATCCATTCAAACGAAATGGATTGGTCTATCCACGGATAAATGACCGCCATCATATCAATTACGTCATTCATATTCATAGTGGTGTACTCTTTGTAATACCAAAAATTTTCTTTGGAAAGTTTCGGAGCGACACGAATAGTCGGAGCGGACAAATTGGTTTCCACGAAAAATTTCTTGTAGATCGGCAGAAGCGCCGCGGTGGTGCCGACTACGCCGGCCGTGGAAGTATTGGGTGCCGGCGCGGTGTGATAACCGAAGCGCACGCCTGATGTTTTCATATCCGCGAATAACTTTTCCCAACGCGCACCGTCATCTGTGTTCTCTTTGAACCACTCCGCCGGTTTGTCTAAAATTAAACCTTTGTCATATTCACTGCCTGAAAAAAGCGGGTAGCTGCCGCGTTCCTTGGCCAGATCCACGGAAGCCCGATAAGTGGCATACGCATACTTGGCAAAAAGTTTGCCGGTGACTTGGCGCGCTTCCTCGCTGTCATAAGCCAGTTTCCTCGTGGCCAGAAATTCCGCCAACCCCAAATACCCCAATCCGATACTCCGATAGCGCAGAGCTGTTTGTTTGGCTTCTTGGATCGGATAATAATTCAGCGTTATCACATTGTCCAAAAGACGGAGTGCTAGCGGAATAATTTCTTCGATCGTTTCTGTGTCATTGACTTTCGCGACGTTTATGGAAGCCAGATTGCAAACCACCGTGTCGCCGGGCTCATAACGAATCACAATTTTCCCATCTTCAATGGTTTCTTCAATAAACTTCGTGGCGGAAGTATTCTGACAAATTTCCGTGCACAACTGGGAAGAATAGATATTTCCAACATGTTTGTTGGGGTTGGCGCGATTGACAGTGTCGCGGAAAAAAACATAAGGCATACCGGTTTCCACCACGGTTTTGAGGAATCTTTTGAACAAATCTCTGGCTTTCACCTCTTTTTTTGTTTTCAAACGCGCGTCTTTTTCCAACGTCAGATAAAATTCTTCGAAGGCTTCATTGAAACTGTCTTGCAGGGATTTTCCGTAGAGCATCTTAATCTCGTGCGGATCAAACAGGGTAACATTTCCGTCTTCTTCCAACCTCCGCATAAAGAGATCGGGAATGGACACGGCCGGGAAAATATTAAATGACTTGGAGCGAATATCTCCGGTTTCCGTCTGCAAATCCAAAAAATCATAAATATCGTAATGCCAGAAATCCAACGTCACGGAAACAGCGCCGGTGCGCGCGCCTAACTGATTCACGGCTACGGCGGTATCGTTGATAATTTTCACCCAGGAATTAACTCCGCCGGACACACCTTGAATGCCGCGAATGGAACTGCCGCGCGCGCGGAGATTGCCTAGATACACTCCGACGCCGCCGCCAAATTT
>JAHFON010000023.1:0-2283 GCA_023261695.1 Candidatus Moraniibacteriota bacterium | reverse complement strand
GCGTGAAAAATAGCGCGCAAATCGTCGTCTACATTCAATTTGAAACAACTGGAAAGCTGATGAAATTTGGTGCGGGAGTTCATCAATGAAGGAGTCGCCAATGAAATTTTCTGTTCAGCGCAAGCGCGATACATTTTGATCGCAGTGGCGACGCGCGTTTCTTTCGCTTCCGGCATCGCCAGAAAAAGCCCCACGAAAAAATACATCTCCTGCGGCAGTTCTTTGATCACTTTGTTGGGATTGAGGAGATAGCGCTTGTGCAAAGAAAGAATGGTGGTATAACCATAAGAAAGATCGAGTTTGGCATCAATACTTTTCGCCGCTCGCAAAATTTCCTCATCCGTATAAGCCGCGCGCAATTCTTGAGCGTAAAGACCTTGGGCGATGTAATCGTGAAACAAATTGAGTACGGCGCGCGGAGTGTAAATATCTTCATATTTAAGCGCACGATTGCGACTGGCTTCTTTGTAGAGATTAAACAACGCGATGCGGCCGGCCACTTCTTGCCAGGCGATGTTTTCCACCGTCACCAAATCAATGCAGGTTTTTATCAAAAGCTTGTTGATGTCGGAAGTTTTGATCTCATTGACGATGTTTTTTTTGAACGCTTCAATTAAATCATCAAAAAGGCACTCTTTCTCATAACCGGCGGCGGCGCGTTCAAACACCGCTCTGATCTTTTTTAGATCAAAAAGCTCTCTCGTGCCGTCGGCCTTGGTAACCTGCATTGAGCGTTTTTCAAACTGCTCGATCAGATTTTCCTTGCGCTCTTCGCGTTTCTCACTCTGCTTTTCTCGGTACAAGATATAGGCCTTGGCAATTTCATAGTGTCCTTCTTTCATCAGATGCTTTTCCACGCAATCTTGTATGGCCTCAACCGAGGGAATATGCGCGTGAGTTTCTTCACCGCAAATCGAAATGAGGTCGCTGATCACATCGTCCGTCATTTTGGGAATGAAATCTTTTTCCAACACTCCCACGGCCCCGCAAGCCAATTCTATCGCCTTTTCAATGCGAGTTCTGTCAAAGGCCACCATTTCGCCGTCGCGCCGCTTTACATAAGTCAGAGGAGACATAAATTTTTTTATTTATTAGTTGGATAATCTTTTTTCTACAATCGTCCAATCTATGGAACGGAAAAATGTTTCTATGTAGTCTGCCCGCTTAATGCCGTAATCCAGCATAAACGCGTGTTCAAACACGTCCATAACGAGAAGCGGCACACAGCCCGCCAAGTGCCCAGCATCGTGCTCGTTCACCCAGACATTGAAAAGCCGCTCGCTCATTTTATCCCAATACAAAACCACCCATCCGATCCCCCGCATAGCTCCCATCGATCGGAAATCTTTCTCCCACATATCCAGACTCCCGAAGTCAGCCGCGATTCGGGCGCGCAAAGGAGAATCGTTGGAAAGCGCCGCCGATTCTTTTGTTAAATTACCGAAATACAATTCGTGCAGACGCATCCCGTTCCACTCCCAACCAAAACGGCGATTCATTTCGGCAAACTCTGCTGTTCCGAACTTATCATTTTTTTCAAGCTCCACAAGCGCGTCATTTAATTTGTTGATATTCGCGACGTAACCTTCGTAGAGAGTGAAATGATTGTTAAGAAGAGTATCACTCAAACCTGAAAGCCCGATGAGATATTGAAAGTCTGTGGGCGTATATGAGGCCATAATATTTGTATTTAATTTGTAATTAGCAGTGTTAAATCTTGCCTACGAGATCAATGCCTGGTTTCAGTGTCTTATCGCCCGGTTTCCAATTAGCCGGACAAACCTCTCCGCCGTGCTCGCGCACAAAAATCGCGGCTTCCAACTTGCGCAAGAGTTCACTTGCACTGCGTCCGATATTGTTGTTATGCACTTCGCAAGCCTGCAAAACTCCGTCCGGATCAATCAAAAAAGTCCCGCGCAGAGCCAATCCCCTATCCTCGCCCTCTTCTATGTAAATTCCGAAGTTTCTCGCCAATTCACCGGTCGGATCCGCCGCCATCGGGAATGTGATTTTCTTCACAGCCGGCGAATGGTCGTGCCAGGCCTTATGCGTAAACTTGGTATCCGTACTCGCCGAAAGCACTTCTGCGTTCAATTTTTGAAATTGCTCGTAATTCTTTGCAAGCTCTTCCAATTCCGTGGGACAAATGAATGTGAAGTCCGCGGGATAAAAAAACAAGACGAGCCACTTACCCTGAAATTCAGAAAGGCGCGCCTTGCGAAAATTATCATTCTGATAAATATCCACTTCCGCGTCGGATATTTTTTGACCAACAGCCGGCAA